>CAZCEM010000656.1:0-1504 GCA_964497555.1 uncultured bacterium | reverse complement strand
GGGCAGGGGGGTTGTTTTACTGAATAATGACTGTTTGAAAGCTAATTGGTATCAGTAACAGACGATAGGGCGTGTCAATGGCAGCGAATGTCCGGCGCGTTGTCACAAGGCATTATGCGGATCACCCTGGTCTTCGACGCTGCCGACATGGTGGAACGCACGGCGCTGGCGCAGGGTGTCAGGCTGCAGTCCCTCGGTTTCCTCCAGCCGGCGGTCGCGGTCGCAGAATACTCGGATCGACATATCCTGGCTAACATTGACCACATAGAAATGAGTCTCCTGCACGTAGCAGAAGGACACTTGATGAGGCGTGTCCCAGGTGATGTAGAGATGCGCGATGTTCTGGTAGCTCAGGTGCATGTTCGTGTCGTCGCGTCCGGTCTCGCCCGATTCAACGGTCAGATTCATCAGGGAGGGATCATTGGGCGTGGGCGCGATGGCGAGGCGCAGGTGCCGTCCGGTCTCAGGGCGGGTTAGCTGAACATAGAAGCCGCGTGCCCGGGATCTTAATTCACCTCGCAGTTGCGAGGCTATTCGGCGGCTGGCGTCCCGGATGGAAACCGCCGAGACGTCCGGCCGCGGGGATGTTTCTTCATTCATGGAACAATCGAATAGACGTTGAAGTGTATCGAACGGCTTGGCGCAGACGTTCGTTAACCGTTCCGGCGCAGCAGATCCTCGGCCAATTCATCGGCTCGGCGCAGCGACTCGAAGGTGCCGGCATCGGTCCACCAACCCTTGAAGAAGCCGTAAGTCATACGTCCTTCCGCGATGTAGCAGTTGTTGACGTCGGTGATTTCCAGCTCGCCGCGGGCGGAGGGCTTAAGGGTGCGAATCATGTTGAACACCGCGCAGTCGTAGAAGTAAATCCCGGTCACCGCCCAGTTGGTTTTGGGCTGCTGAGGTTTTTCCTCGATTCCGACGACGCGGTCGCCGTCGAGTTCCGCTACGCCGAACCTCTGCGGATCCTCGACTTCCTTAAGGATGATTTTAGCGCCACCGCGCTGAACCGAGAAATCCTTGACGAAATCGACGATGGAATCCTCAAAGATATTGTCGCCCAGAATCACGGTGATATCGTCGCCATGGGCGAAGTTCTCCGCCAGCGCCAGTGCCTGGGCGATGCCGCCCGCCTCGTCTTGGACTTTATAGGTGAATCGGCAGCCCATCGACGCTCCACTGCCCAGCAGAGCCACCACATGCCCCAGGTGCTCCACGCCGGTTACGATGAGGATTTCTGCAATGCCCGCTTCCAGCAGTTTTTCAATCGGATGAAATATCATCGGCTTGCGGCCGACCGGCAGCAGGTGTTTGTTGGTCACTTTTGTCAGCGGATAAAGCCTGCTTCCGGTGCCGCCGGCGAGGATGACGCCTTTCATGTTTGAATCCTTAGGTTACGTCTCGGCTCTAATCCCGAGATGTGATGGCGCAGGGTGTCCTCATTCTGCCCAATGAAGGCTCTCGCCGCGGGATAATGACATCCTGCGGCGCAAGCAACCTTCCT
>CAZCEM010000655.1:0-1509 GCA_964497555.1 uncultured bacterium | reverse complement strand
AGTCTGCATTCCAACAGGAGGCAACCCGTGACATCATCAAGTCCATACGCTCCGGTCAACCAACTGATGAAAGAATCACGCGCGCTTTCCTAGAATCGCTCGATAATCGCAAAAGCGAGCTATTTGCCCGGAGTGCAGCCGCCGCCAACATGGGCGCCGAAGTTGTTTATTGGAGCGAAGCCTGCCTGGCCGTACGGCCTGAAGACGAACCAGCGATCATTGAGTCTGGAAAAGCCTTCGCCAAGGCTCACAATATCTACTTTGGAATGACCTTTGCAACGATAGGCTATACCGATGCTGACGACTTCATCAAAAACCAGATTGTCCTCGCTCATCCGGACGGCAGGACTACCAACGTCTACTTAAAAAGCATCATCCCACCTGGTGAACCGAGCGTTGCCGGCAGTGGTGTCGTGCCGTCCATCCAGTCAAGTTTTGGCGTGATGTCCAATGTGATTTGTTTTGACACAGACTTTTCTAATTTAATGAGGCAGCCTGGGCGAGGCGGCGCCGGGATCGTGATTGCTCCAAGTAATGATTGGCCAGCGGCTGCCGAACCCCATATGGCTGTTTCTTCCTTGAGGGCGGTGGAGAACAATTACAGCTTGGTGAGGGTAACATCCAACGGAATATCGGCGGTGATCGATCCATTCGGACGACTAAACTTTCAATCCAACTCTATTGGCAACGATTCGCCAGACTTCGTAGTCAACGTTCCACTGGGCTCAGGGCAAACTCCCTACGCTTTACTGGGGGATTGGCTGGCCATTGCCTCTTGCTTCGTTGCCCTGATTTCGGTCATTTTCGCGATTCTTCCGAGTAAGCAGGGCAAGGGAAGCACGCTCCCCGAACAGAAAAATTCGTCACCCTGAATCTGCGTATGCTTCTCTAACGCGCTGTAATTAGTCGTGGCCGTTGATCAGCCCAGAGAGCGGGAATGCCTTTGCGGCATTTCTGCAAGCTAATGTCGGCAAATGCCTGGCCAGCAAGAATCGACTCCACGACGTCCGGGGCCAGCGATGTCAGCTGGAGCATTCGCCCAACGTAGCTGCGGTCGACACCATTCGCTTTGGCGATGTCTTCCAAGTCCTCGAACTCGCCCGCCTCAAGTTGGTCCTGCCACGAGTAAGCTTTGGCTATGGCGGTGAGAAGAGCGTTAGAGCATCAGGAAGGCTTGAGAGAAGCTGAAACTGGAGGTCTGTATCATGGCGGCTGGGCCTTTCGTAAAGCGGCGTTCCAGAAAGTGCGGGGCTATGGTCCGCACAATAACGGCGAAGATCAGGAACTAGCCGATCGCCTGCGAGCCTCGGGAGCAACCATCTGCGACCCATCGAGTTTTGCGGAGCCGTTCTACCTCTATCGCTACGAAAACGAGAGTTACCACCTGAGCTACATGGACGATTCCGGGTACCGAAGCTTGGGGCAGGGTAGTTTCCCCAGTCGCACTTCTCTGTCTGTCGGCTGGAAACGCCAGTGGGACAAACTGCCGGTGTTGCGGCGATTTTCGTT
>CAZCEM010000654.1:0-1510 GCA_964497555.1 uncultured bacterium | reverse complement strand
AAAGCGAAAAGGATTGAGATAGCGATCCCAAAGCCGACCAGCACCTTCGTCCCGGTCTTCATCTTGGCAAACACTGAGAACATCTTGGACTCCTTGCACTAAGGCGCTGCGCGTAAGTAAATGCTCGAAAAGTCGCCTTATGCCTTTGGGCGGATGACGTAATTCCATTCACCATGAAAGCGGGATGGTGTGATGTGGACCTCAGCGAGTTCCTCGTCGGTGACTTTTCTTCCCTTTTCGTACTTGCTTGGATCGAGTTGGGCATAGACCGTTAGGCCGGAGGTTGTCGTTGTGGAACCAATGAGGTTGACCACGATTTCGTAACTCTCCAAGGGTTGGCCCCGCCAATTCCTCGTTACATGACAGAACAACCGATGTTCAATCTTGTTCCACTTGCTGGTGCCCGGCGGGAAATGGCACACCTCGATTTCCAGGCCCGTGGCGTTACTCAGTTTCTGAAGTTCGACCTTCCAAAGGCGGCACCGACTGCTGTTGCTTCCACCACTGTCGGCGGTAATCAGCAAGCGCTTTGCATGTCGATAACGACGGCGGCCCATTCGCTTCCACCAGCATCGAATCGCAGCGACAGCAAACTCGGCCGTATCGCTGCTGACGCCGACACTGACCCACGCTTCGTTCCGATCCAAATCATAGACGCCGTAAGGAACGGCCTTGCCTTTGCGTGGATCGGGGAAATCATGCGTATCAACTTCCCGGGGCTTGCCTTTGGGTTCCCAAGTCTGCCCTGCATTCTTGAGATTTCCCAGGGTTTCCTTCTTCTTGGTGTCCACCGAGATTGCCGGTTGACCGCCCCGTTGCTGCGACTTCACTCGACGATTGATGTAACGAAACTGCGCGTCCCGATCCGGATGCGATTTTCCTTCGCGCGTTTTGCGGTTCACTTGCAAACTGTAACCGGCCTCCTTCAACAAATGGCGCACGGTCGTCGGTCCCACGGAATACCCCTGAGCCGTCAATTCCTCAGCCAATGTTCGCGTGCTCTTGCAGGTCCATCGAAGCGGCGACATGGGATCGCCTCGGCTCTCCGGTTCGACCAAGCGCTCCAGGGCCGCTTTGAGTCCGGGATGCGCGATTTGCGCGTTCTTCCGGCCTGCGCCGGTGCGTCTTTGGCGTCCAATCGGTGCAGTATCCCCACCAGTCAGTTCTCGAATCCCTCGCCGGATGGTGCTGTGAGCCAGCCCGGTCGCTGCGCTCACGACCGAAATACCGCCTCGGCCCAACGCCACGGCCTCTACTGCCGCCCAACGTCGTCGGGTGCGTTCCGACAATTCATCAGCAAGTCCTTGGAACTTGCTCTCAATCCATTGAACAATGCGCTGATCCATCATGGCGGGATCATACGCAGCCCCCTCCACAAGAGTCAATCCCAAAACGAGCGTTTATTGACGCGCAGCGCCTAACGCGAGAGTATCATGGAGCCGTCGTGAATACAATAGACGGACCCATAGAACAAGCTTATCTACGGACACCCGATGCAGGGGTGATTCTT
>CAZCEM010000653.1:0-1517 GCA_964497555.1 uncultured bacterium | reverse complement strand
AGCGAGGCCAATTTTCGGGCTTTCTTTGCCTCCATGCAGGACATGGTAGTGGTGGGCACGCCCGAGGGGCGGGTGCTCTATGCCAATGACGCCATCATCCAGAAACTCGGCTACACCTTGGAAGAGCTCGACGCGCTGGGAATCTTGGGTATCCACCCGCAAGAACGCAGGCAGGAGGCCGAGGAGATCTTTGCAGCCATGTTCCGGGGCGAGCGGAATTCCTGCCCACTGCCGCTCCAGCGCAAGGACGGCGCGCTCGTGCCGGTGGAGACCCGCGTCTCCTTCGGCAAATGGGACAACCAGGACTGCGTCTTCGGTATTAGTAAAGATCTCACCGCTGAACAGGAAGCCCAACAGCGCTTCGAGCGGCTGTTCCATGACAACCCGGCGCTCATGGCCCTCTCGGCCCTGCCGGAGCGCCGTTTCGTGGATGTCAACGACGCCTGGCTTACAGTACTGGGGTACGACCGGTCGGAAGTGCTCGGTAAAACTGCTAACGAACTCGACCTCTTCCCGGACACGGATCAGCTGAAGGTAGCGGCCGACCGCCTCGCAGCCGACGGGCGCGTCGTCGATTTCGAGATGAAGGTGCGCTGCAAGGACGGTACGCTGCGTGACGGCCTGTTTTCGGGGGAAGTGATCGCAAGCCAGGAACACCTGTACTACTTAAGCGTGATGATCGACATCACGGAGCGCAAGCGGACCGAGAAAGCCCTGCAGAATAGCGAAGAGCATCTTTCAGCGACCCTGCGCTCCATCGGCGATGGCGTGATCGCCTGCGATGTTGCGGGATCAGTCGTGAACCTCAACACTGTTGCTGAAGCGCTCACCGGCTGGACTTTTGCCGAGGCGGTGGGAAAGCACATTAATGAGGTTTTCTGCATCGTCAACGCCCAGACCCGCGAGCCGGCAGACAACCCGGTCTTCCGCGCCATCCGTGAGGGTGTGAGCGTGGAACTGGCTAACCATACAGCGCTAATTTCTAGAAACGGCACCGAGCGACAGATCGCCGACAGTTGCGCGCCTATCCGCGACATCTCCGGCGCGGTCACAGGCGCGGTGCTGGTCTTCCGTGACGTTACCGAGGAGTACCGGCAGCGGGAGGAAATTAAACACTTAAGTTTTCATGATCATTTAACAGGACTTTTCAACCGGAGATTTTATGAAGCAGAATTAACCCGGCTTGATACAGAGAGAAACTGGCCATTGACCATAGTGATGGGAGATGTTAATGGCTTAAAACTGGTAAACGATACATTTGGACATAATACTGGTGATCAACTCTTGGTAAAGGCTGCGGAAACTATCAAAAATAGTTGCCGTGCAGATGAAATTGTAGCCAGGATTGGTGGAGATGAATTTGCAATCTTGTTACCTAAAACTGATAGCTTTGAAGCAGAAAAACTGATCAAACGCATAAGGGGGCTTTGCGAAATAGAAAGAATAGAAGGTGTAGAAGTCTCTATTTCCTTTGGATATGGAACGAAAACCAGCGAGGCAGATGATATTGAATTAAT
>CAZCEM010000652.1:0-1533 GCA_964497555.1 uncultured bacterium | reverse complement strand
GGATGAGACTTCAGGTCCCCGCCGCGACGACGGCGGCGAGGTGCTGGCTGAAGTCGAACTGCCCGGTGGTCCGCGTCAGTATCACGGCGGGCTGGCCTGGGACGACGACCGCCATCTGATGTGGATGACCACCTGGTGGCCCGAAAGGATGGTCATGGCTCTCGATCCGCTGGCGGATTTCGAGGTGGCTGCGCAATTTAACGCCGGTCGGTGGACGCACGGCGCCGCATATTGCGACGGGCTGCTCTATCTGGTGGCGTGGAATGCTCGCTGGCTGATGCGGTTCTCCACCAACGGGGACAACTGGGGCAATCTGGAGATGCCGGTGGTTCCGATGGCGGTCGCTGCCAGTCAAGACCAGAAGCTGCTGTTTGTCATGGGTGGCCCCAACCGTGATATCTTCGTGTTCGACGTTGACGCAGACTATGAACAAATAGGGCGTTTTAATTGCCAGGCTCAGATGGAGCGCGCCGGGGCGGGGAACGTCCTCTCGTCAAGCATGTGCTGGGTGGACGGGCATCCCTACGGAAACCTGTGGCTGCACACCGCGGCGCCCGGCGGCGGGAACAACGCCTGGCAGATTGAGATTGACCGCCACGACTGGGAAGCGGTTCAGGTCCTTCAGCACTTCCCCACCTTCAGTCAAGGTGAAGGACAGCCCTGGGACGGGCTTGGGCACGACAGGCATGACCTGTGGGCGGCGAACTACGGCTCAGGACTGCTGCACGTCGTCGATGACGGCATATATGAGAGCAATTGGCTGTCTTATCAGCCGGTTGAGGGAATGGTTGCACCGGGGCAGGAGCTGGTTGTTACGGTAACCCTTGACGCGCGGGAGGCCTACGGCAATTACCATGAAGCGGATTTGTTGATAGACAGCAACGATCCGGCTAATCCCGAAGTGCGGGTGCCGATCGTCATGGAGTTTGAGGATTGGGGTCCTTGGCCTGAGTGGTCTGAGGACTTCGGCTATCCCGATTTGATTGACTTCAACCGCGGTTACCCGGAGATATTCGTCAACCGGCGCTACTCCGTGCCGATAACGATTTTCAACACTGGTGTTGATGACTTCATCATCGAAGAAATCACCTGCGATGATGCCGCCTTCAGCGTCGCTCCGGAGCGGCTTGAAATTGAACCCGGTCGGCGAGGAAACTTCACCCTTTTCTTCGAGTCGGAGGTGACCGACGAATATGAAACCATCCTGTCAATAGTAACCGACAATCCTGACGAAGATGTGTGGGAGATTCCAGTGCACGCAGAGGTCGTTGAACTGCCGGAATTGCGCCACTTCACGAACCTGAACCTCACCGAAGAGCGTCATGTGCTTGCTATTGTGGAGTTTGTGCACAACGGTCAGGACGTGCCGACGGGATGGGAACTCGGGGCCTTCACGCTGAGCGGCAGGCTGTCGGGAGCTGTGCTGTGGACGAACCAGGACGTATGTGAGCTGAGCGTCGGCGGTGACGACCCGCAGACTGAAGAGGTGGAGGGCTTCCGAGACGGGGAACTAATCCGGCCGCGGGTCTGGGA
>CAZCEM010000651.1:0-1540 GCA_964497555.1 uncultured bacterium | reverse complement strand
GCACAAACCGAAGACGTCGTCGAAGGCTTCCGCCCCGATGAAGCCTTTGCCTTCAAAGTCTGGGATTCCGCCGCCGACCTCGAATGGGGCGCCGATACCGTCTGGATAACCGGCCCCCACGCTTACACCGTCGGCGGCTTCAGCGCTCTGCGGCTGACAGCCTTCCGTTTCCGCTATGTTGAAATCGACTTCCAGACCGGCTGGAATATGATCTCGCTGAACGTCGATCCTCCGGCGGAATTCTACGACGAAGATGAACCTCGCGGCCCCAGCGTGGTGTTGATGATGGCGGACTTGGTCGAACGTGACCTGCTGGACTTGATCAAGGACCAGGACGGTCAGTTCTACGTGCCGGCTTTCGGCTACAATGGCATCCCCTACTGGAACCGCACCGAAGGCTATCAGGTAAAGGTCTCTCAAGCTGCGACGACCACTTGGTACGGCTACCGCATCGACGCGGACGAAGATATCCCGCTGGATCGCGGCTGGAACATGATCGCCTACTTCCCGACTTACGATCTGCCCTGCGAACACCCTTACTATCTGCCCTTCTCCGGCATTCTGGATTATGTCGAAATCGCCAAAGATGTGGACGGCAATTTCGCGGTGCCGGTGTTTGAGTGGTCGGGCATGGCGCCCTGGCGGCCCACGCAAGGCTATCAGATCAAGGTCACGCAGAACTGCACCCTGAACTATCCCGCTAACCCAGGCGGGCAGTTGGCGGTGGTGGATCCAGCGGAATCCGAGAGCAAAATCATTGCCACGCCGTACAACATGAGCCTGCTTTTAACCGGCGTCAATAACGAGACTGGCGTGGAGTCCAACCTGATGCGCGCCCTCAGCTCGGATGGCTTAGTTGTCGGCGAAGGGCGGGTGGATGCGGAAGGTCGCTGCGGTTTGGCGTTGTGGGGGGATGACCAGACCACCGAGTCAGTCGAAGGGCTGCAGCCCGGTGAAGCCTTCACACTGGTGCTGGTGGATGAAGCCACCGGCGAATTGCTTCCGATTCGAATACAGAGCCTTCTCAGCGGCAAGGGATTGGTCTATGAGACGGATGGCTTGACGGTAGCGGAAGCCCGAGCCGAGTTGCCGGCACCCCAGGAGTATTCTCTGGTCGCCGCCTATCCCAACCCATTTAATGCTGTCACTCGACTGACTTTCGGTCTGCCGGAAGCGGGAATGACCAACCTGTCCATCTATGATTTGAACGGGAGGTTAGTCGAGTCGCTGGTGGCTGGTGAGCTGGCTGCTGGTGTTCATTCAGTGATTTGGGATGCGGCCGATTTACCTTCTGGTCTCTATCTGGCAAGGCTGGAAGCGGGTGGTCAAACCTTCCGCCGTAAGCTTACGCTGTTGAGATAAGCAGCAAGAGGTTTGGTTCTGAGGCAATCCCCTGGCGGCGAAGGCGGCTGGGGGATTGCTCTTTTAAAAAAGTTGGCAATCTTTCATTGTAATGTACCCCAAAAACTGGACAGGGGTCTAAGGTGGAAATTATCTTCAACGTAATTTCACTTAGGAGGTCCAGTGGGACGCAAAATTT
>CAZCEM010000650.1:0-1556 GCA_964497555.1 uncultured bacterium | reverse complement strand
GGCGATGACTTCGACCAGGTTCTAATTGACTGGGTGGCGGACGAATTCAAGAAGTTGGAGGGCATCGATCTCCGCAAGGATCCGATGGCGCTGCAGCGGTTGAAGGAAGCCTGCGAGAAAGCCAAGATTGAGCTGTCCAGCTCCACCCAGACGCAGATAAACCTCCCCTTTGTTACCGCCACCGCGGAGGGTCCCAAACATCTGGATATGACCCTCACCCGCTCTCAATTCGAGCGGCTGGTGGAACACCTGATCCAGCGCACCGTCGAACCGTGTCACAAGGCGTTGAAGGACGCGGGGCTGTCCGCCAAGAACATCGACGAAGTCATTCTGGTGGGCGGTTCGACCCGCGTGCCGGCGGTGATTGACACAGTGCGGCGTCTATTTGAGAAGGAACCCAACCGGTCGGTCAATCCGGACGAAGTCGTTGCCATGGGCGCGGCGATTCAGGGCGGCGTGCTGGCGGGCGACGTGTCCGACATCCTGCTGCTGGACGTTACGCCGTTGTCGCTGGGCATCGAAACGCTGGGCAACGTCATGACGACCTTAATAACGGCCAACACCACCATCCCCACCCGCAAGGAGGAGCTGTTCAGCACCGCTTCCGACAACCAGCCGACAGTGGATATCCACGTGTTGCAGGGTGAGCGGCCGATGGCGTTCGACAACAAGACCATTGGTCGCTTCCAGTTGGACGGCATCCCCCCTGCTCCGCGAGGCATGCCGCAAATTATGGTTACCTTCGACATCGACGCCAACGGCATCCTCTCGGTCTCAGCCAAGGATAAAACCACCGGGCGGGAGCAGAACATCAAAATTCAGGCTTCCTCCGGACTGAGCAAGGAAGAGATTGAACGAATGAAGTCGGACGCCAAGATTCACGCGGAGGACGACAAGCGCCGCCGCGATGAAGCCGACACCCGCAACCAAGCTGACCAGAAGGTGTGGCAGACCGAGAAGCAGCTTAGCGAGTTGGGCGACAAGATGGACGCTGAATCCAAAGCCAAGCTGCAAGCCGGTGTGGATCGGCTAAAGGAAGTTCTAAAGGGCAGCAGTCTGCAAGCTATCAAAGACGCCAGCAATGACCTCGACCAAATCTGGCAGCAGGTGGCTACCAGAATGTCTCAAGCAGCCCAAAGCCAAGGCCCGCAGGCTGAATCCGGTGCCTCCGCGCGCGCCGGCGGCACCCAAGGCAAGAAAGACGACCGCGAAGTTGAGAACGCGGACTACGAAATCGTCGATGACGATAAGAAATAGGGCTCTTCTCTAAACACAAAGGGCAGCAAGAACACAAAGGCACAGAGAACTATCCTCTGTGCCTTTGGTTTTCATCAGGTAGCATCGTCTTCCAGACAGCTCAGCGAAAAGAGCAGCCGCCTTCTAGGCGGCGTTACAGAAGAAGATTGCTTCGCCTGCCTTCAGCAGGCTCGCATTAACGGACCAAACTTATCATCCTGTTAAGGTTCTTCGCTGTTTCGTGTGGGTAACGAATTTTCTGATAGTAACGCGCCGCAGGCGCGTCTTTGCGAGCTTGCCGAAGGCAAGCGAAGCAATCT
>CAZCEM010000649.1:0-1565 GCA_964497555.1 uncultured bacterium | reverse complement strand
TGAGGAAATCGTGTCTGTCGTTCCGCTGGAGTTCCGCCCCTTGACGCCGGAGGAATTGAAGCAGATGGGGGCTGACGGGATCTGTTCGATGCTGCCGGATGCGGATGTTCGGGAAGGGGATCTGGTGGTTTTCCGCGAGGTAGTGTATGTGGTGACGAATGTGTGTTCGGAAAACTGTTTAGGGATTGTCACCCATTTGACGGTTCGTTTGGAACGGGAATACCGAGCCCATGATCAAGGTTGAGGTTGATTTCGCCGCCATCGAGAAGGTGAAGGCCTTCGGTCGGCGGTATCCGAGCGCGTTGAGAGCTGCGCTTCAGGAAGGGCTGCTCAACATTGCGACGGAAATCCACCGCACGGCGGTTGAGAGCTTGAAAGCCGAAGGCGCGATTGATCTGGGGCAGTTGTGGAACTCGATCCACATTCATAGACTATCCTCGACCGAGATCATCGTCGGCACCAACGTGGAATACGCCGCCGCGGTCGAGTTCGGCGCGGTGGGGCACTGGCTAACGATTGATAAGATACCGGGCTTTCGGGGTTGGCTTAAGCGGCAGCGGATTGACCTCGACGAGAAATTGAAGTACTTCTACGTTCACCCGAAGCCGCGTCCCTACATGGAGCCGGCTTATCAGGAAGGCCGGCGAATCGCGCCCGAAGAAGTGAAACGAGCCGTGGAGGCGGTTATGCAGGGGCTGGGATTTTGAGACTTGAAAGAACCATCGCGGCTTATCTGACGGACCGCATTCCGGGGCTGCACGCCTTCAAGGATGACCTGGCCTTCGTGGCCGCGGGCAATCCTTACCCCTATTTCCTGATCGACCGAATATCGACGAGTCGGAAAGCAGTGGGAACGGGCATCTGGGACCGGATAGTGGACAGCGAGGCCGGCACGTGCGCCACCAAAGCCGTTTCTGTGCACCAGGTTTTACGTTTCACCATCCGGGCGGCCAACACGCCGCCGCGGAACGGAAACGCGGTGGTGGCGGACGTGTGCGACCAGGTGGAGACACTGCTGAATGCGCTGGGCCGCGAAGGAGCCTTCGACCTGCCTGACCCTGAGGGCGGGACGGTGCATCTCGAACGGGTGATCTTCCAAAACAGGCATGATATCGCGCCGATCGAGAAGGGAATGCCTTTCGTCTATCAGCAGGCGCTTACCTTTCTCTTCGTCGAGCAGCAGGTAGTTTCCAAGCCGGTCGCCGCCAGAATAGACAAGATTTCTATCTCGCTTAGGGAGTCATAATGGCACAGAAAAAACGAGAAATGACGGGCGAAGGCACACTTAGGCTCTCGACCATCATCGAGCAGCGGAAGATTCGCCCCTTGGAAGCAGCGGCGGTGATGCGGGCGCATGGTTTGAAACCCACGGATCGCCTGGAGCCGGAGAAGTTCCAGCAACTAATTGAGGACTGGCGCCGGGCGCCAGCGGGAGAGCGCTGATGGCAACGCGCATCATTAAGGACGTTTACACCGAGTACCTTTCGGGGTCGGTGGTGGTGACGCCGCCGCCTTCCAACATCGAGTTCGTAGCCGGTTGGGCGGAAGGTGGGCAACTGCTCACC
>CAZCEM010000648.1:0-1573 GCA_964497555.1 uncultured bacterium | reverse complement strand
CCCGGCAAAGCGAATTGCATTGCAGAAGGTGAATTGGTACTAACCGATCAAGGATTAGTCCCGATCGAAAAAGTTACCCGAGAAATGCTCTTATGGGATGGCGTCAGCTGGGTTCAGCATGACGGCATAGTAAATCAAGGGATACAGGAGGTAATCAAATATGCAGGTCTTACTGCGACTCCCGATCATATGGTCTGGACGAAAGAAGGCTGGACGCCGTTTGGGGAGTGTGCCTTCAAACAAACTCGCATCGTACAAACCGGAGTTGGTCGGGAAGCAATTCGGGCGGCTCATTGTTTGTTCAGGCGAGATAATCCGAAAAGTAAAGACTCAAAAGCCACAACTGCTTACCAGATGCTCATCATGTGGAGAGGAGCAGTTGCGCGACTATTCCAGCGTGGTAAAAAGCACAGCAGGATGTCGTCGATGCAGCCGTCCGAGGCAAATTCCCAAATGGCTCGAAAATCGTGCAATATCAGCACGGCAACGGTGCTGCAACCCCAAAAACAAATCTTACAAGAATTACGGCGGGCGAGGCATAAATTTCGAATTCGATTCTCCACTTGCTATGGGACTTTGGGTTCAAGAAAACCTTGGTCTTCGCAAAGATATGGAGTTAGACCGAATAGACAACGACGGTCCCTATGCTCCTGGAAATTTACGTTACTCGACACCGCGTCAAAATATGTCTCATACGCAGCGGAAGCCTCTCGCTACGGCGCTTCACTTGTTTCGGGAGAAATACCCAAAGGTAAGATATGCGGACGGTACGCTTCGGCACCTACTGTCCAAAGGCTTGACTCTCGAAGAGATTGCGGAGCGGTGGAATCTTCCATCGGACAAACCAAAAGGCAAGTATGGGACATTCTCAACGCCGGACCGCTTCATCGCTTCACTGTATCAGGATTTTTAGTTTCGAACTGTCTGGTCTTGGATTTCGCGGGAAATATCAAGCGGCATGGTCCCATCGACCGCGTCAATCCTTACGACCCGTCCAAGAACGGCAACGGCAAGGCCCCGGTGAAGATCTGTCCGCAGTGTCGGTCGGTAATCTTCGCAGGGTTCCGCCACTGCCCCGACTGCGGGCACGAGTTCCCGCCACCCGAGTCTGAACTGAAGCCGACCGCCTCGGCGCGCCCAATCATCAGCCAGTCCGCCCCCTTCTGGGTGAAGGTGGAGCGGATTTCTTACGAGCGCCACCGCAAGATCGGCAAGCCCGATTCGCTGCGCGTGGACTATTACGAATCAGCCTATTCAGTTTATTCCGAATGGGTCTGTCTTGAGCACGGCAGTCTCGTAGCGCGGCGGGCGCATCGCTGGTGGGTGCGGCGCGGGGGCGATCCGAGCGTGGCAACCGTGACTGAAGCGCTGCGCCTGGCGGGAACCTTGAGGCAGCCCTCCCACATCCTGGTGCAGGAGGACGGCAAATACTGGCGGGTGGTGCGGCACCGCTTCGACGAGGCGGAACCACCCAAGGTTGAAGTGGAGCAGGAATATGAATACGCCGGCGATGCGCCGACAATCGAAGAGGAGGCGCCATTTTGAGCGAAGAGATGATTACCATCTCCCGCGA
>CAZCEM010000647.1:0-1581 GCA_964497555.1 uncultured bacterium | reverse complement strand
ACCCTATGAACACTACAAGGAGGAGGTATGATTGGGTTCACCTCAGAGGAATACCATCTCAGGGCCTTGCTACGGGGCCTGCTGGTTGACGCCGGGTTCCGGAAAGGCTGTGACATCGCGCAGCTGGAGGCCCTGAATCTCTACGAGAAGTATCCCTATCTGCAGGTCGTCTGGGACTGGGCTACGGCGTATTGGCAGGAGCGCATAGAGTTCGGCCCCGACGAGTTCGTCGGCGAAGTGCTGCATGCCCTGGAGAACGGCGCCTTGACCGAGGACGGCCAGCAGCGTCTGGAAAGTTTCCGCAGCTTTGCCTATGAGCACGCCACGCCGCCGAATATAGCCTATCTGCAGGATTTCCTGCGGGGTAAGCTGGCGGCAAGTATCCAGGACGGTGTTCAGCGCCAGATGGTGGATGGAGCCCTTGGCTTGGGCGCCTTGGCCGATAAGCTCAAGGAATCCTACGACGCCGCTGTCCGGGATCCTTTCCTGACCATCAAGCCGGAGGCGCCGTTCGATGATCTGCGGTCGCTGTATGTCGAACGGATACCGACCGCCACCGGCATTCATTTCGTCGACTGCGTCACCGACGGTGGTCTGATGCCCGCGGAGATGGCTGCCATCATTATCCCCAGTGGTGGCGGCAAATCAATGATCTCCCTGCAGACCGCGCACTATCAGGTCGAAGCCCAGCGGCATGTCGCCGTGATCTCCACCGAACAAGGCTTCGGCGGCGATTTCAGTGAGCGTCTGGCCTCGTTGTCGACGTTGCAGCCTACGCGGCTGTTTCGGCACGGCTACGACAATATCCCCGAGGATGCCCGCAGGCATCTCGAAGCAGTAAAGCATAAGTGGCAGACCTATTTCCACTTCTTCGACCTGAATAAATACGGTGAACAGATACAGGGGATCTCGACGGTTACCCGAATGCTGGACGCCGAGTTCTACGACCAAGGCAGAGAGCCCGCAATCATATTACTGGATTGGTGGGGCCTGCTGAGGGACATGTTGATAGAGGCCGCCGAGTCCAGCGGTCGACGTGTGGACAGCGGCGCCGAACGCCGGATCGTACGGCTGGCGCTCAAGGAGCTACGTGCCTGGTGCAAAGCCCGTGGCGCCCGGATCATCGTGTTCCACCAGCTCGGTGGCGCCGCGGCGGCTCGGTCCAGCACTAAGCCCCGAAGCAGTCACGACGCCCAGGAAGACAAAAACTTCAACAACCAATTCGACTTCGCGTTCGTCGGGTCCCGTAAGGACAAAGACACCGACATCGTGAAATTCGCAGCGGATAAAGCAAGGCGCGCCGCCAATAAGCTGATAGCAATGAAGCTCAACGGCGAATACGCCCGCTTTGATCCAGTAGACGCCGATGACGCCAGCGCCTTTATTGCCAGCTCGGAGAGCTATGCCTCAATGGCACCACCACCGGCCGCGGAGGGCTACGATGCTTAACCAGACATTATTTGAAGCACTGCGTGCAGTGAGCCCGGAAGTCAGCATAATTCATGAAGGCGAATCAGGGGCTTACGAAGTTCATGCAGCCGCCGGCGTCAGCCTTAGCGCCAAGCGGACCACCGGGCGCAC
>CAZCEM010000646.1:0-1592 GCA_964497555.1 uncultured bacterium | reverse complement strand
CGGTGAAGGTCAACTGATAGCCGTCCGGCGGCAGGTCGGTGAAGGCGTAGGCGCCTTCACGGTCGGATAATCGGGACATCAGGTATTGGTCCATATCAACGCAGACGTTCTCGACAGCGCGACCGGTCGCCTCATCGGTGACCACCCCGCTAAGGTTGAAAGTCGGTCTGCCGATTGATATTACAAACGAGAACTGCACCAGCGTCGGCTCCTCGTCGTCCGCGCCCGTGAGGCTCACCTCCATCATGATGTTATAAACCCCTTCGGGGCATCCTTCCGTGTGCACCAGTATATCAACAGGAACGGAATCAACGCCCGGAATGACTCCTTCTTCGGGATCGATCGTGAGCATGTGGAACTCTCTCACCCCGTCGTCGATGGCATACCAGCGGGCTTCCTGAATAGGCGCCCACCAGAGGTTCTCGCCGTCGTGGGTGAAGCCGCTGTTTATCACTCCGGCGTCCCATTGGACATCGATATTCTGCCTCAGCTCACATCTCCAGTTTTCGTCAACGAAGAATTGGTAAAAGCGGTCGCCGCTGGACAACCATAGCTGGCCGTCGGGATGGTCATTTACCCATACCAGAGGACTAATGCGGACGCCGCCGACTGGCCCAATGCAATCTATGGTCGCAAGAAGTCTTACGTTTTGCTGCTCGAAGAAGTTTTCAAAGACCTGAACGGTGCCGTTGGTGTTGCCGAACAGGTGAACGCCATCCGTGGCGACATAGTTATTTGCCTGAGCCATCTCGTTCGGCTTGGTAAAGGTCTCTAAACGATTTCCTTCAAGATCCCAGCGATAGACGTTCCGGTCGCGCTCGCAATCACCGTAGAGCACGCCCTCACGAATAAACATGCCCTTGCAGTCAACATCCACACCGAAATCGTTCACAATCTCGCCGTTGTCGGGATTGAGCGCGTAAAGACGCAATGGAGCAATGTTAAACCTGAGCCCCCACATCAGATGATTCTCATCGTCCCAAGCCAGCCCCAAAGTCCAGCTATAGGGGACATCAAAAGCCGCAACGACCTCCCCCGGATCATCGCGCAGCGGGCCAAGGCGAAGGTCACCCTCATCCTCCATCAATGTGTAATCGATGCTGAACGCGACTTCGTCTTCACCTTGATTGATGAGCGTCAATTGGGCTTCAGCCTCCTCGTTGGGATTCAGCGACACCGCAAATCCGAACGGCTCGACGACAATGGCGGAATGAGCGGCTGGCGTTCCGTTGAGCAGCGCGACAAAGAGGACGATGCAGAAAAAGCGTCTGAGGTTCATGAGGAACTCCATTGTTTTAAAGGATTAAAATGAAAAAGGACTTTGTGAGCGGCGCGGTGATGTTGAAGGGGAGAGGACCGATGAGTGAACTTCATCTTTCCATAACAATTTATAATATATATTTTTCTATGTTCAGTCAAGCAAAAACGAACGGAATCAATCTCACCTTTAAAATTAGAGGCTAACTAGGGTTTGCTGAAAAACTCTTCTATAGATTAAACTCTCTGCGCAAAACGGCCCCTCCGCTGTCATTGCGAACCTCTTCGCTGTCATTCCCGCGAAAGCGGGAATCCAGAATTAATTTTTAAGCGCT
>CAZCEM010000645.1:0-1623 GCA_964497555.1 uncultured bacterium | reverse complement strand
CAAAGTAATCTTAGAGCCTAAACCTCAGGCTGCCTGACCGCTATTTTCTGGGAAATGACAACACTCAGAGCATTCTACCCTCAATTCGCAATTGTCGAACAGACTCTGAAAGTCCACCCTCCAAGGTTTGAAACTTATGTCCCTTTGCCCTTCCATGCGCACTCATCCCCCAGCGGGCACTCCCCGCACTTCGGCTTCCGCGCCGTGCAGATCTCCCGCCCGAACCGCAGCAGATTCAGGTGAAACACCGTCGCGCCAGTCGGCAGTTGCGGGCGCAGCCGGTGAAAGACCTGATCTGCCGAAGCGTTCTCCGGTACCCACCCCAGCCGCCGCGCAATCCGATGCACATGCGTATCCACCGGGCACAGGTCGCGGTCGAAAGCGAACGCCAGCAGTACCGCCGCAGTCTTAACGCCTATGCCGGTCTGAGACGTCAACAAAGCGATGGCCTCGTCGTCAGACAACATCCCCAGCGGATCCAACCTCAACTCGCGGAAGGTAATATCTATCCAGCTCAGGATGGCTTTAATGCGCCGGGCTTTCTGCGTATGCAGCCCCGCCGGGCGGATGGCTTCAGCGATCTCATGCTCCGGAGCCTCGAGGACGGACCGCCAGTTGCGGAATCGCTCCCGCAGCCGCCCGAAAGCCAGGTCGCGGTTGTGGTCGTTGGTGTTCTGGGAAAGTATGGTTACTATCAGCTCGTCGAGCGGCTCTTTGCGGCGCCAGGTTGGCACGCCGAACCTCTCGACGAGGATGGCCCACGCGCGGGACAGATGCGTGGAAAGTTCGGTTGGGGGAGTCGAATTATTCAAGGCCTTGCCTGAATTCAAAGACGCTCTCGGATGTGATTTGAACAAACAGGCTGCTATCTGACAGGACTGGCGCAAAAATTGCTCTATTTCGCTTCCGTTTTGTCAAAAAGCGGTCTATCTTAAGACTTATGCCGACGTCAGAAAGCCTGACAAAGACATTAGCCCGTCTTATGGATTCAACCGACGCGGAAGGGAGTGGATTTCTTGCGCCAAAGCCCCCCGTCGCGGGGAGGTTGTGCCAATTTACGCAAATTCACCGGTTTTTACAATTCAGAGGTTTGGTCATGATGGTCAAGCTCACCGATAAGACCGCGAACAGGGAATTCATCGAAAAAATCCGCGAAATCAGCGGCGAGGACGTCTATAGACGTTGCGACGCAACCAGAACCGCATCGAACCATACGAGCTGCAGAGGGAGCTGGTGGTCGATTTGCTGACCATTGCCTTGTTAGCCGGATTCCGGAAGATGACGTCGTAAGGGCATGGAGTAAGTCGGGCGGCCGAGCCCGACCAGCGCGGACTGAAAGTCCACATCCGCGCCAAGGAGCAGGGCTTCGACAAGGTCGCCGCCCTATGCAGCATGTGCTGCAACACCCTCGCGTGCGCCGATCTGGTGATGCGGAACGACAGCCTCAAGCGCGACACCCTTAACACCTTCATGGAAGAGGATATCGACTATGCGGGCGAGGTTGAAGTTCTGCACCTGTTGAGTTTCATCCGCGATTCCAAAGGTTTTTACGTTCTTGGTTCTTATATCAATTAGCTTTCAAACAGTCATTATTCAGTAAAACAACCCCCCTGCCCCCCTTCA
>CAZCEM010000644.1:0-1624 GCA_964497555.1 uncultured bacterium | reverse complement strand
CGATGGGGACCAAGCGCTCGTAGACGAGGCGGAAGCGGCGCCACCACTCCTCAGCTCTTCCTCCGTGAACGCTTCCCGATGGAGCTTGCTAGAGTCGACCTTTTCTCCGCGGGAACAATACCCGCCCCGGTGCACAGACCTGTAATGAGTCACGCCCCAGTCGACGGTTTCTCCCGCGAACCGCTGCCTCGCAATAGGAACCCCCGCTTCACCGAACGCCTCCAGAGCCCGGCACGCATTGTCAAGCTCGGCGACTCCGCCCCTTCGGTTCTTCATGAACTTTTCCGTTATGTCGGGCAGGGTCACGCGGTTGATTTCCAGACCGAAGGAGCGGACCCTCTCCTTTACCTTGAGGACATCGCCAACTTGAGGGTGCCCCTTGTTTTCTCCGTTAACAAAATCGGTTCCTCGGTTGAAGTCAATGCAGTCCACTCCAAGTTGGTTAACTAATTTTAGATAGGAGTCCGAGAGGCCGCCGCTCCAAACAGCTACCTTCATCAACGTGGTCACCAAATCCGACGCATCCATTTATGGAGGACCAAGTTTTAATGCGTTCGCATCGTGCTGCACGTCGTAAAATCGCCAGAATGTTCGAGAAACAATTATCACAGGTTGCCAAATAATATTTATACGTATAACACGTTATTATCAATCGCCTCAAAATATAACACCATAATATTTGGATTTAGGCGGTTTCAGGTTGAAAATCGGCATTAAAGAGGCCGTCTCGGGCTTCATGCAAAACTTCGACAAAAGAGCGAAGGTCATACTCGCCACAATCGGCCTCTACAACTTCTCAGGCAGCCTCCCGTCCAACTACTCGCAACTTTACGTCTCATCCTTGGGGGCGGACGCGCTGCAGATGGGCACGCTTTACAGCATCGGCCAACTGGTCTACTGCGCAATCTCAGCTCCCATGGGCTGGTTCATCGACAGGCACGGCATAAAACGGGGCATCCTCTTGGGGCTATTGTTGTCCGCGGTTGTTTCAGCAATCTACAGCAACGCCGTCAGCTGGCTGATGCTCATTCCAGCGATGATCATTTACCAGATCAGCTTCAACATGATCTATTCCCTTCCCGACATGGTGCTGATCGAGTCGATAAAGCCCGAAAAAAGAGGCCAATCCATAGGGTTCGCGCGCACAATCGGTGCCATACCAAGTATTTTTACGCCCATCATAGCGTCGGCGATCGTGATCGCGTTCGGCGGAATCTCGGCTCAGGGCATCCGACCGCTGTACACGATCCAGATGTTTTTGACCCTGATAATCGCCGTGTTCGTGGCTTTCACGATGAAGAGCCCTCGCGACCAACCAGCAACCAAAAAAGCGTCAAACGGCATGAACCTGATTGAAGGATTCAGGGAATTGTTCAAAGGCGAAAAGGGGCTTAAAAAGTGGACAGTCATAATGAGCCTGTGGTACTTCGCTTCGAGCCTATCAATAATGTACATCCCGCTTTGGATGGTGAACGTGAAGGGAGCAGACCCCTACATACTCGGAACCATGAGCACCCTGAGCATGGGAATCTCCACCTTCCTGCAGGTACCGGTTGGAAGGCTGGCTGATAAGATCGGGCGGAAAAGGGCGTACTACGTTCTTCGACCGCTCTCGTATTTAGGA
>CAZCEM010000643.1:635-1630 GCA_964497555.1 uncultured bacterium | reverse complement strand
TCAATAAGCTTTCAAACAGTCATTATTCAGTAAAACAACCCCCCTGCCCCCCTTCTATTGAAGGGGGGCAGGGGGGTTGGAATAAAAGTAATTGACTTACTGAATGCGAGTTAGTATGAGAAACAAGATCCCACGAGCCTTTTGAAATGTTCTAAAACCGCTTTGATTGTGTCTATGTCTAGCAGCAGAAGCCAGATGAAGCGATTGGAATGCGTCTTTTTAAGTCATTGCCGCTTGTGATTGCATCGCCCCTTTATGTCATGAGCCGCAACGGCGCTTCCCAGGCGCCCTAAGACCAAGTGCTTCTTTGGACGCCGTTGCGCCGGCTCCAAACATAGGCCGCGACAGTAAACCTCGCCGTCGGTCTTCCGTCCTCCAAGCGCTGCAACGTCGAAGACCAATTAGCTTTTCACTAAACCAATCCTTTGCTAATGAAGACTAATTCTCACGCTCTCACCCTCAACCGGATTGCCATTCGGTCGTTTCTCTGTCTTTTATGGCTCATCTCCGCGTTGTATGCCATGCCCGGCATGACGCCCGCCATGAGACCGGGCATGGAACAACCGGCGCCCAATCTGTCTTCAACCTCCGTGTCGGAGTCGTCTCAACTGGTAGCGAGGCTCAACAACGGGATGGACGTGGTGCTGGCGCCTAATCATTCAGTGCCGCTGGTGGCATGCAATCTTATCGTGAGAGCCGGCGCCCGTGAGGAGACCTGGAATACCTGGGGCGCCGCCCATCTGTTGGAACACATGCTGTTCAACGGCACCGAGAGCCGCAGTCAGGAGGAAATCTACGCAGCCTTCGACCGCCTGGGCGCCTACGACAACGCCCACACTGGCAGCCACTACACCGACTTCGTGCTGGTCATCAGTCGGGATAACTTCCTGCCGGGGTTTGAGGTGCTACTGGACATGGTATTTCATTCGACGCTGCCGCTCGCCAAGTTCGAGAAGGAGCGGGGCATCATCATGGAGGAGATAGCCCTGAACCGC
>CAZCEM010000643.1:0-625 GCA_964497555.1 uncultured bacterium | reverse complement strand
GTGCTATACGGGCAAACATCCTACGGCCGGGGCCTACTTGGCACCGTCGAAGCCATCGAGCGGATCCCGCGCGATTCGGTGCTGGAGTACTACAACCGTTGGTTCGTGCCCAACAACGCCTTCCTATTCGTGTCGGGTGATTTCCAGCCCGACACAATGCTGCCGCAGTTGTCAGCGTTGATAACGCCCTTCCCACCGCGGGAACTGCCGCCCCGCGCCGACATCATGCCGCCGAACTTTCCACGGCTGGCGGCGGCGGGACTGATGGAGCGCCGCGCGCGGACGAATCAGCCGCGCCTTAAGCTGGCAATGCGAGCCCCCCTTCCGGAAGAGCCCGATTTTCCGGCATTCTATTTGATAACCCAGATACTCAACCGACGTCTGGAGCGGACGCTGCCCGACGGCGTCAGCGGCTGGACCGATATAACCTTCGATCCAGACTTCTCGGTGTTCGAGGTCACTCTCGACGGCTTCGTTGACCAACCGCTTTCACTGTGGGAGAAGACGCTGACGGACTTCTCCGCCCATCCGCCTTCTATAGATGAGATAAAACGGATTATCACCGGCTGCCGCGCTGACCGCCTGTTGAACTCTGAACAACTTCAATACTATGGCATCATCAACG
>CAZCEM010000642.1:0-1632 GCA_964497555.1 uncultured bacterium | reverse complement strand
GACCATTTTCCCTTTGGGGCGGCGAGGGGTCGTGAGCTTTGAAAATCGAGATTTTTCCCGCCGATGCTGTGTCCGTTTTTGACGAATGCGAAAAAAGAGGTCGCATAAGACAGTTACAAGTGAATCGCAAGCGTTTACCCCCTCGAATTCGGCTTGTCCGGAAAGGTCGCATTTGATGCCGTATGCGACGTTTTTCGGAGCGCCGAGTCACCGTCTTCGTAATTGCTGATGTTCACAGATAAATGTTAAAATTCCAATTGGTTTTTGCGTTTGTTTTCGTCATGTCAAAGAAAGAGTCTCAAAATACTTGCAATTATGCTCTACTAATGCATAATTTGCAATAAACAGAGGTAACCATGACGATTCCATACATCCACCGCAGCCTTGAACCGGTGCTTACCCGCGCCGTCAAGAGCTTCCCGGCTATGGTGTTAACCGGTCCCAGACAGTCGGGTAAGACCACTTTGCTGAAGCATCTCTTCGGCAAATCGCATAGGTATGTGACTCTGGACGATCCTGAAGTGCGTGCCTATGCTGACAAAGACCCTCGCGGATTCATCGCCGACTATTCACCGCCGGTAATCATCGATGAAATCCAGTACGTGCCAGCTCTGATGCACTACATAAAGCTCCAGATCGATGAGAACAGAACTGCGAGAGGAATGTTTCTGATCACCGGTTCGCAAAACCTCCTGCTTTCTGAACAAGTGACTGAAACCCTCGCAGGTCGAACAGCGGTGATGGAGTTGCTGCCGTTGACCAGCGCCGAAGCCTCTGGTAATCCTTCCGCGCCAATGCCCTGGGAGATAGATGAATCCAGCAGTAATCCCGCAGCAGCCCACCTCGATCTGTGGCGAGAGTTTATCCGGGGATATTATCCCGAACTGGTATCCGCCTCCGATATCGACCACGATCTTTGGCATAAGGCCTATCTTAGAACCTACCTCGAGCGGGAAGTACGCAATCTCAGGCAGATCGGCGATCTCTCGCAATTCCAAAACTTTGTCGCGGCGCTCGCGGCGCGTTGCGGTCAATTGCTTAATCTGACTGAGCTGGCGCGTGATATTGGCATTGCCGTTAACACCGCTAAACAATGGCTTTCTATCTTGACAGCGACTTATCAGGTGATAATCCTCAGACCTTACTTTGAAAACATGGGCAAGCGATTGGTGAAGACGCCCAAAATATATTTCACCGATACCGGAACACTCTGCAGCCTCACCAGCTTGAAAGAACCACGACATGCTGCGGATGGACCCATGGGCGGCGCAATCTTTGAAAACGCCGTGGTAACTGAGATTTACAAGAGACTGGTGCATCGGGGCGAAACACCACAGATGTATTTCTGGCGAACATCCTATGGCGTCGAAGTTGATATCCTCGTTCAATCGCAAGGTAGAATCACGCCCATCGAGGTCAAGAAGACCGGCACTCCACGTTTAAAAATGGCTGACGGCATTAAAACTGTCTTCAGAGACTTTGACGACAGGATAGCAGAGGGCTTTGTTATTCACGCCGGAGATGTCAGGCAGCCGCTTGCTCCCAAGGTTCTCGCCATACCATTCAGTGAGTTGTGAATGGTTCAGCTTGGTCACCATTCTGACTCCTAATCCCTTCCCTCCGATGTCCAAT
>CAZCEM010000641.1:0-1639 GCA_964497555.1 uncultured bacterium | reverse complement strand
GATATAGGTTGCGCACCGCTGCGAATGCCGTCGCAGCATCCCCCGCGCCGACGGCATTTGACAAAGCCCAGCGCTCCATGGCGAAACCGCCGCCGCCCATCTCGACCACATCCTTGGCTCGAATCACCGGCTCATCGCCGACCATCAACGCTAACCGATCCAACTCATTGGCTAACTCCCGCAAATTAGGCCAGTTGATGGCGCTTAGCCGCGACTCGGCGTCCTTGTCCAGCGATTTCTGCTGCCGTTTGACGTACCGCTGCATCCAGCCGCTCAGTTCGGAAGCGGTCAGCGTGGCACAGACCACCGGTTCGACCAGTCCTTCCACCGCCGCGAAGAAATCCTGCTCTTTCTTGGCGTGCGAACCAGCGGACGATCTGCTCTTCTTCGGTTCCTCAGGCGCCCACAGGATAAGGCAGCCGTCGCGGGGCGGAACGCGCAGATAGCGCGCCACTGCCTGCAAGGGAGCTTTGGTCAGCTTGTGCGCCTGACGCACCTCCGTCACCCGCAGCGCCCCGAAAACCGGCGGCGTGAACAGCGTGTCGGGGAGTTCGTCGGCTTCGGTGCCGTAGATAACAGTGTAGTTAAGAGCTTGCTCATCTTGGGGCACCAGCCGCTTGACCAGCGCTTGAATAGCTGCTTCAGCGAGAAAATCCTCCACGCCGACAAACAGGTAAGCTGGGCGATATTTACCCGCTGCGAATTCCTTGTGAAAAGCCGCGAAGTTCATCGCGTCCGCGCCGCTTCCACGAAATGCTTGGCAATGGCGACCATGCCCGGCTCGTAAGCCATGCGCTCCGGATGCCATTGAATGCCGACCGTGAAGTAGTCATCGAAGTTCTGTACCGCTTCGATGACTCCATCAGCAGCTTGGGCGATGACGGTCAGACCCTCGCCCGGCCGATGAATCGCCTGATGGTGGCTGCTATTGACCCGCACCTCGGCACCCGCGCTGAAGATGTCGGTCAGGAAGGAGGCGCGCGGGAAGGTGACAGTGTGAAACGATTCCTTCTTCTCGGCATCCATCGGGTGGTTGAGACAGTTCTCGACCATGGTCGGCAGGTTCTGGTACAGCGTGCCGCCGAGGGCGGTGTTCAATACTTGAATGCCGCGGCAGATGCACAGCAGCGGCTTGCCGGCACGACGCGCCGCGTGTATCAGCATTATCTCAGCTTTGTCGCGCAAAGGATCGACGCCGTAAGCGTGGGTGTTCTCCTGACCGTACAGTGCAGGATCCACGTCAGGGGCGCCGCCGGTGAGGATGAAGCCATCCAGCACTTCCGCGAAGCCGGCGGCTTCTTCCGGCTCCCGCAATAGGGGCAGGATGACCGGCAGCCCGCCGCCGCTGCGCACGAAGTCCATATATTGCAGTTGAATGTAATGGATTTCGGCCTTTTTGCTGAACTCCCGCTGAGGATCGTCAGCATAGCTGATACAAGGCGTAACTCCAATGACAGGACGCATGGCTGGGGTTCCTTGAAAAGGAAATGAGTTGGTATTAAGGGGTGCATTTTCTTTTTTACAACAGAGGTAATGATTCGAAGACGCATCATTCCAGCGAAAGCTGGAATCCAGAAGGGATTAGGCTGGATTCCCGCTTTCGCGGGAATTGTCATGGTGGCTTCCCCACCACGGAAGA
>CAZCEM010000640.1:0-1646 GCA_964497555.1 uncultured bacterium | reverse complement strand
TATTCCTTTGACGCCTTGCTTGCAATAATGACCTATTGATTGCGATTTAGTATTAATAGCAATACTTTCCTTGTCGAGCAGAGGCGCGAGTCTGTATTTGGCTGCTGCCTTTTCCATTAGTGAGGATTCCTTATGAGCAAATCAATCACCGGACGGGTGTGGGTGTTGGGCAGGGACATCGACACCGATGTGCTGTATCCCGGCAAATACCTTCCCATCATCGACCCGGTCGAGATGTCAAAGCATGCGATGGAAGGAATCGACCCGGATTTTCCTCGGAAACTGCGCGCCGGGGACATCATCGTCGCCGGTCCAGGCTTTGGCATTGGATCCAGTCGCGAGCAAGCCGCCACCTGTCTGAAGTTTGCAGGCGTAACAGCCATTGTTGCGCCGTCGGTGGCGCGGATATTCTACCGGAACGCCGTCAACCAGGGGCTGTATCTGGTGCAGGCGGACCTTATCACCCATGTTCAAAACGGCGATGAGATCACCATCGACTTTGAGAACTGCGTAATCCAACATCCCGGCGGCGAGACTCCCTTTCCACCGCTAAATGAATCGGTGCGGGCTATCATCGACGCGGGCGGCTTGATTCCGGCCGTGCGCGCCAAGCTGGGCTTCAGCGCCTGACTGTCTCAAAGGCACAGGAGGCAGGTTCAGCCTTGCGCATCGGACTGACAGGTCCCATAGGTTCCGGCAAGTCGCTGGTGGCGTCGGTATGGGCGTCGCTGGGTGCGGGGATTGTTGAGGGCGACGTTATGGGGCGGCGGGCGCTGGAGACAGATGCGGATATGAGACGTTCGCTGGCGGAACGGTTCGGCGCGGGGATACTTAACGCTGAAGGGCTGATTGACCGTTCCGCGCTGGCTGAAGCGGCCTTTGCGACCGCTGAAGGTCGAGCGGAGCTTACGAGGCTGACATTTCCGACGCTGTACCGGCTGGCGCAGGCGGAGATGGGGCGTCTGGAGCAAGACGGAGCGCAGGTTGTGGTGTTCGACGCGGCGTTGATATTTGAGTGGGGCGTGGAGCGGGATTTCGACCGGATTGTGGTGGTTACCGCGCCCAAAAAACTCCTGATTGACCGTGCGACGCAGCGGTTGAACATCAGCCGCGGGGAAGCCGAAAACCGGCTGCGCGCCCAGCTTTCTCCTGCTGAGAAAGTCCGCCGCGCTGATTACGTCATCTTCAACAACACAAACATTGAAGAATTAACCGGACGGGCTAAAGAGGTCTGGGGGGTCGTACTAAGAGCCGAGAACCAAGAACCAAGAGCCAAGAAAAAAGCACCAAGTGCCAAGAGCCTTGTTACAACACATTAGTGCCAGATGGTCGGTTCTTTCAGTTTTTTCAGCTCTTCGCTGTTTCACTTGGGTAATGAAAAAATTTATCTGGTGCTGCATTGAAACTTGAAATTTGAACTGCCATTCCCGCGAAGGCGGGAATCCAGAATGTAGTTAATGGATACCAGCTTTCGCTGGCATGATGCGCCCGTGCCGTTAAGCAATATGTTCAGAATTAAATGCACCCCTTAATACCCACGCCAAACAGCGAAGAACCGTTTTTTCTTTATTCTTTCTGCATGTTATACCAATTTGCACTGCTGTCCAAAATAAATTTCCAACACCTATCCAATCCCTATTTATCAG
>CAZCEM010000639.1:0-1648 GCA_964497555.1 uncultured bacterium | reverse complement strand
TAACAATAGTGTATATCGAAAATCCACCGCTGTGGACACCCTTTATGAGCGAATACCCGATAATTTCGTACAAGGATTGGAGTCGTCGCTGGTGTCCAATTTGGCTTTGCTGCGGAATCTGTCGATGACGACCGAGCTGGATTTACTCTTCCCCATAAACGATATAACAAATCCGGTGCTCGATCTAGAGAATACCACCACCCTCAGTCTGACTCGCAACGTCAACTTGGAGCACGTTTACAGACTGAATCATGATCCGGCTCTGAAGTGGTCGATTCAGGAGCAGTTCATCACCGTCCGCATCAGTTATTTCATCTTCTGAGCCATGGGAAAGGCTGACGTTAAAGACGATATTCGCGTCGCCGACAGCGTGATACACCTCAGCGGCAGCCTTAGACGCGGCGGAGGACCCGACCTCACGCGGCGGCTCCTAGAGTGTGTTCAGCAGCTTCCGGGAGCGGACGTCGAGGTCGATCTGAGCGGCGTCAGCCGCATCGACAGCCTGGGCGCGTCGGTACTGGCAGAGGTTGAGGTGCAGGCGCGGCTGGCGGGCAAGGAGGTGAGGTTCAACAAGGCTTCGCCGGAGGTCGAGAGCGGGCTGGCGCGTTATTATTATCCGGCGCCGGAGGTTCGTCAGACCAGGCTGAAGCATCAGGGCCTGGTTAAGCTGGGCGGCGGTGCTTATAAACTATGGGAAGCCGCCGGCGGCCTATTGCTTTTGGTTTCGGATTCGGTCTATTGGTCGCTGGTGGCGTTGTGGAATCCGCGCGGTCACCGCAAGGGAGCAGTGGCGGCGCAGGCGTTGTCCATCGGGGTGGGCGCGCTGCCGGTGGTGGCGGTGATTGCGTTTCTCATTGGGGTGGTGCTGACGCTGCAATCCGCGGCACAGTTGCGACAGTTTGGCGCAAATATCTTCGTGGCGGACCTTCTGGTCATCTCCATGACGCGGGAGATGGGACCGTTGATGACCGCAATACTACTGGCAGGTCGCAGCGGGGCGGCTATCGCGGCGGAAATATCTTCGATGACGGTCAACGAGGAGACCGACGCGCTGGTGACCATGGCGCTGAAGCCCATCCGGTACGTGGTGGTGCCCAAGATACTGGGTATCATCATCACTGCGCCCCTACTGTCGATTCTGGCGACGGTCATCGGCATCATCGGCGGATTCATTGTGGCGGTGAACACCCTGGACTTGACGCCCCAGTCGTTCATGCTGGAAGCGCAGAACGCGCTGTACTTCAAGGACATCTGGACCGGGCTGGTGAAGATGGTGGTGTTCGCGTGGCTAATCGTGATACTGGCGGCGTTCTATGGTTTTCGGGTGAAGGGCGGTCCGGCGGGCGTGGGCAAAGCCACTACCAAGGCGGTGGTGGCAGCGATTTTCGCGGTCATAGTGGCGGACAGCTTGCTGGGATTGTTGTTTTATCTGTAGAGTTTCTTTGAGAATAGCTCCAATCACCGCGTAGGTCGGACTTCCAGCCCGACAAGGGCGGACTTTCAGAGTCTGTCCGATAAATCAAAATCCGACGTGCCACGAACCTCGCGGCATCATTCCAGCGAAAGCTGGAATGACAACTAATGTCCCATAGATTCTGCCCCCATTAATAATGCCTTTTTCGACGCTCCCACCTATCTGTAGGTCGTA
>CAZCEM010000638.1:0-1655 GCA_964497555.1 uncultured bacterium | reverse complement strand
TGATGATTCCCGCTTCGTACAACGCTATCAGCGGAATCGCGAGCACAATCTGGGTGAACACGTCCGGCGGAGTGACGATGGCTGCTGCCACCAGAATGGCGACGTAAACATGACGACGGAACCTGCGCAGGTGCTTGGGCTGCACCAGCCCCAGCCGCGCCGCTGTGAAGATGACCAGCGGCAGCTCGAACACCAGCCCGAACGCCACCAACATCCGCAAGTTGAAATCGACGAACCGCTCCAGCGACCAGGTTATGTTCACGTCCGCCGGTGACAGCGACATGAAGTAAGCGACCGCGTACTTTAGAATCCAGTACCCCATCGCCGCGCCGAGCAGGAACATCACCGAAGACGCCGCCACCGCCCGCAGCACCGCGGGCTTCTCGTTATCGTACAGGGCGTCTCCGAAAAACTTCCACAAATGCCAGAACCAGAAGGGTGAGGTGATGAACAGCGCTGCCACGAAACCCACCTTCATTCGCACCACGAAGCCCTCCGTGGGATACAGCAGCGACAGCGGCGAATGCTCGACGCCCGTGAAACGCATCGAAAGGAAGCTCAAGAGGTAATTGGATAAAAAGAAACCGGCGGCCGTTCCGACCGCCAGTATCAATGCAATCCAGAAGATCCGGCGTCGGAGTTCCTCCAGATGCTCCAGCAAGGTCCGGAAGTTTTCGGAGAAGCCGGATTCTTCCTCCGGGGCCGGAGCGCCGCGGTTCGGAGGCTCGCCGCTCAAATCAGCGCCTCCGGACGGAATCTATCATCGACAGGAACAGCGGCAGCCCGTCGGGTTTGCCCAGCAGTGCCTCACAGCGCCGCTCCGGGTGCGGCATCATCCCCAGCACGTTGCCGGCTTCGTTGATTATGCCTGCGATGTTGTTCGCCGAGCCGTTGGGATTGGCAGCTTCGGTAATCCGCCCCCGCCGGTCGCAATAGCGGAAAACCACCTGCCGGTTGGCTTCAAGGGCTTCGAGTTCGTCAGCGGGGAGGAAGTAGTTGCCTTCATTGTGGGCGATGGGGATGGTCAGCACCTCGCCGACCTGATAGCGTGAGGTGAAGGCGGTGTCGTTGCGCTCGACGTGAAGGTATATCTCCCGGCAAATGAAGCGCAGACCTACATTCCGCATGAGCGCGCCCGGCAGCAGCCCGGCTTCCGTCAGCACCTGAAAGCCGTTACAGACTCCTAACACCAATCCTTTGCCATTTTGAGCGAAGGGGATTATCTCATCCATCACCCGCGCGAAGCGGGCGATGGCGCCGGAGCGCAGGTAATCGCCATAAGAAAAGCCCCCTGGCAGCATCACGCCGTCCAAGTCGCCGATGCCGTTATTCTTATGCCACAGTTCTCGAACGTTCTGCCCGCAAATGCGACCCAGCGCTTCAAGGGCGTCGTGGTCGCAGTTGGATCCGGGAAAGATGACCACACCCCAGCGGGTTATGCGGCCGGTGACCTCACGGTCGTTCATTCCTGCCACTCGACGGTATAGGTCTCCAAATGAGGATTGATGAGCAGCTTGCGGCTCAATTCGTCGATGCGGCCTTCAACCTGCTCGCGGTTGTCAGCATTTACTTCCAACTCGATCAGCTTGCCGATTCGCACTGACTCGACTTCATTATAGCCCATTTGACGGGCGGCATGCAGCACGGTTTTTCCT
>CAZCEM010000637.1:0-1661 GCA_964497555.1 uncultured bacterium | reverse complement strand
GATGGGCAGTTTTGAGCAGAGAGTTTAATCTAAAGAAGAGTTTTTCAGCAGACCCTACTTAATCTGTCCGCCCTCCAGTGAAGAAGGAGGACATTCTGCATTCTACATTCTGCATTCTTCATGAGGATTTCCTCACATGATGGATAGATTCGAGGTCGAGGGCGGCAAGCCGCTTCTGGGAAAGGTCAAGTGCGCAGGCTCAAAAAACGGCACTTTGCCCCTTATGGCGGCGGCTATTCTGACCGACGGCGTTACAATTCTCAACCATGTGCCAGACTTGCAGGACATTTACACTATGGCTATGGTGCTTCGAGTTATCGGCGCGGACGTGAATCTCGAAAACGGACTCATGCACCTTGACTGCTCGCGCTGCGCCCACTGGGAAGCGCCTTACGAGCTGGTGCGCAAGATGCGGGCGTCGTTTTACGTGCTGGGACCTTTGCTGGCGAGGTTTGGGAAAGCCCGGATCAGCCTGCCCGGCGGCTGCAATCTGGGACCGCGTCCGGTTGACCTGCACATCAAAGCCATGGAAAAGCTTGGCTGTTCGGTGGATTTCGATTCCGGATATCTTGTCGTCGAGGCCAGAAGACTGACGGGCGCGCGGATTGATTTGGACATTGCGTCGGTTGGTGCCACCGGAAACGTCATGATGGCGGCCAGCGCGGCGGAGGGGCGGACGGTCATCAACAACGCCGCCTGCGAACCAGAAATCGAAGCCCTGGGCGCGATGCTGAACGCCATGGGCGCGGACATTCAAGGCGCCGGCACACCACGCGTGGTCATTGAAGGACCCCGCCAGCTAAAGGCAGTCGAGTGGGGGGTTATTCCTGACCGCATTGAAACCGCTACCTATCTGATAGCGGGCGCCATCACCAATGGCTGCGTCACGGTGGAAGACTGCCGCAGCGACCACCTGCAGATGGTGCTGGACAAGCTGTCTGACACCGGCGCGACGGTGTCGTGCTCCGACGGCAGCATCACGTTGGACGCCCGTGACCGGCGGTTGAAGTCGGTGGACGTTAAAACGACCGTCTATCCCGGTTTCCCCACCGATATGCAAGCGCCCTGGACAGCGCTGATGAGCCTGGCGGACGGCGGATCGGTCATCACCGACACCATTTACCCGGAGCGGTTCAGCCACGTACCGGAGCTGATTCGGCTGGGAGCGCGCATCCGCAAGGAACTCAACAGCGCCCATGTTACCGGCGTGGAGAGGTTAAAGGGTGCCTCGGTCATGTGTTCTGACATCCGCGCCGCCGCCGGGATAGTGGTGGCGGCCGCTGCCGCAGAGGGCAAAACCAACGTGCTGCGCGTCTATCACCTCGACCGAGGGTATGAAAAGATGGAGAATAAGTTAAACTTGTTGGGGGGGCGGGTTAGGAGGATCAGAGAATAAGCAATGGACTCGGTGTTAGGGCAATCGAATACGATTTTGAGACAGTCTCGTGAAAACGCATTGAGTCCATATATTATAAAAAGTGCTTTTCCTATTGGACACTTGAACAACCGTGCGAAAGCGCATCATTCCAGCGGAAGTTGGAATCCAGAAAATGCGCCAAAGACGCATATTCCAGCGAAAGCTGGAATCCAGAAAATGCGCCAAAGACGTATATTCCAGCGGAAGCTGGAATCCAGAAAATGCGCCAAAGACGCATCATTCC
>CAZCEM010000636.1:0-1663 GCA_964497555.1 uncultured bacterium | reverse complement strand
AGGGAGAAAGTAGGGATGGAAATAGAGAGCATTTGCATATTCCTTTGAGGCCTTGCTTGCAATAATGATCTATTGATTGCGATTTAGTGTTAGATGGCTGAGTCTATTTTCAAAGGAATCCCCAGCTTGAATCATTGGCACCTTCTTTGCCTTATTAAGATGCAGACCCGGTTGGATTTATTTGTCCTTGATGAGAATCTCATTGAAAATATAATAAAGATTGCTGCAATCTGCATATATTTAAGGTACTAAGGCTTTCGTTGGCTGGAAGTAGACGGTTGCCTGCCGGACTTTCGCCAGCGCTTGAGCTGCGGAGTGTTATCGCGGTCGCTAAGGCCGGGGGTGCGAATGCACTTCGCACTACTTCGTAATACCATTCACACGCCTCAGCGGCATCAGAGAACGGAAGGAAAGACTTGTCATCATCCAAGCTCTCGATAAGGACTCGCCGCATCGCCCTTTTCGCGGCGCTGCTTGCATTTCTGGCCGTGGCTGTGCTGGCGCCGCTGCCTCAGTCGATAACCTGCCCCTGCTTGGTTGAGCCGTCCGCGGTGTGGTGCGTCATGCGGGACGGCGCGGGGCAGATAGAAACGGGCTGGGAGCAGAACCTTCTTAAGCCCGGCGGCACCCAGACGCTGGTGCAGTTCCAGCGCTCGGATATGGTTGACGTCAGACTGTCGCCGCAGCTTCGAGAGGGAGCGAAAGTCGAAAAGGGCGACACCGTCGTCATCGTTGCCTCCCGCGAAAGAGAGGAGGTGCTGGGGATTCTCGAATCCGAACTCGAGAAGGCGCTGGCGGAGCGAAACGCGCTCTTGACCGGCGAGCGCGTCGAAGACCAAGAGATTGCTCGGCAGGAAGTTCGAGTGGCGGAGACCGAGTTTAATGAACATAAACCTAACTATGACCGCGTGAAGGAATTATATGAGACCGGCAATGTCTCTTTATCTGAGTGGCAGGTTGTACAAGGTCATCATGAGTATCTCGCCGCCAAAATAAAACTGGCAGAGGCGACACTTAAAGCCTCGCAGGCCGGATCCCGTCCCCAGGATGTTAAAGTCGCCCAATCGGAGATTACACGACTACAAAAAATGGTGGACAACGCGCGAAGCGCCCTGAAACGGCTGCAGACCATCGTTTCGCCCATCAGCGGGACAGCTCATCTAAGCAATAAACCCGAATTCCTACTGCGAATAGACCAAACCGACACGATGGCGCTCATCATCCCTCTGCCTGAAGCTGTGGCGGCGAAACTCGCTGAATCGCAGAAAATTGAAATCAGACTCTACTCACAACCCGGAACTCCTCGCCAAGCATTCATCCAACGCATCGATTACCGAGACAACGCTGATTTCAGCGCCAGCGCGGTGGTGCTGATAGACAACGCAGACCAGCGGCTGAGAACCGGCATGAACGGGCTCGCCAAGCTCCCCATCGGCAGCACCACAATATGGGAGGGAGTGGCAATGAAACTCAAAGGAATCCGGTATTAGTTCGTCATAAAACAGCCGTAGGGAGTTTTCTCAGAAAACAGTCCCCGTTGACCGCGTAGGTCGGGCGTCTCGCCCGACTTTTCCCCCCTGCTTGCAGGAGGGAAATACAAAGGGGGTGTTTTCATGTTCCGTGGAGGGGAAGCCACCATGACAATTCCCGTAAAAGCTGGAAT
>CAZCEM010000635.1:0-1675 GCA_964497555.1 uncultured bacterium | reverse complement strand
GCATCAGCATGTCGTTGCGCTCGGGAAGGCCTCCGCAGGCGACGATCTCGTTCACCGCGACCCCGTTGGACTGGAACGCGTCGATGATGATATTGGTGCCGTAAGCCGTGGCCTCGATCAGGGCGCGGTAAATCTCCTCAGGTTTGGTGGCGAGCGTCATTCCGATGATCGTGCCCGTGAGGTCAACATCTACAAGCACGCTGCGGTTGCCGTTCCACCAATCCAGCGCCAGCAGGCCGCTCTGGCCCGGCTTGAGCTTCGACGCCTTCTCTTCTAAAAGATCGTGAATTCCGATTCCGCGCGATTTCGCCTCGTCTTTATACGACGCAGGCACGCAGTTCTCGGTAAACCATGCGAAATGATCGCCGACGCATGACTGACCCGCCTCGAACCCGAAGAATCCGGGCAGGATTCCGTCCTCCACATAACCGCACATTCCCTCGACTATCTTAGGCTCCTTGCCAAGCACCATGTGGCAGGTGCTGGTGCCCATAATCGCGACCATTATGCCCTCTTTGGTGACGGTTGCGGCGGGAACGGCTACGTGCGCATCGACGTTGGCGACCGCGACGGCTGTTCCGGCCTTGAGTCCCATTTTCGATGCCATTTCGGGAGTCAACTCACCGGCCTTCGCGCCAATCGGTGATATGTTGCGATTAAGCTTATCATCGACCACGTTTTCGAAACGCGGATCGAGGGCCTTGAAATACTCCTTGGGAGGGAACCCCGACGCTTTCTCCCACATCGCCTTGTATCCGGCAGTGCAGGCGTTTCGGGTCTCTATTCCGGTCATCTGAAGAACGATCCAGTCGGCAGCCTCGATTAATCTATCGGCGGCCTGATATACTTCTGGAGCCTCATCGCAAATCTGCAGCGCTTTGGAGAAGAACCACTCGCTTGATATCTTCCCGCCGTAGCGGTTGAGGAAGTCGTAACCAAGCCGCTCGGCTGTCTCGTTGATTTTGTTCGCCTCGGGCTGAGCCGCGTGATGCTTCCACAGCTTCACCCAGGCATGCGGGTTCTTCTCCCATTTTGGATCGAAGCACAGCGGCTGACCGTTCTTGTCGATGGGCAGCATCGTGCAAGCGGTAAAATCGATCCCGATTCCGATCACATCCGCCGCATTCACCTTTGCCTCTTTGAGCACAGCGGGAACGGTGGTCGTTAGCCCGCGCAGATAATCGGCAGGGTCCTGAAGCGCCCAGTCCGGCGGCAGCTTCTCACCCGATGTCGGCAGAACCTCGTCGATAACTGCGTTCGAGTACTCATAAACACTCGACGCGATCTCCTTGCCAGTCTGCACCTCCACCAATACCGCTCGCGCGGAGAGGGTTCCGTAATCGATTCCAAGTGTGTATTTCACGATTTGTCACCTCAAGTTTTCTGGGTTGGTCAGTTGGTCAGTTTTTCAGTATGTCAGTTTTCGAGCAGTAGCTTTCCACCGTCCGTCACTTTGCCCTCCCTTTGAGTGTCGCCACAAGCGCATCCGCGTCGTCGAAAACATAGTCGAATTGATCACGGATTATAGAGTTGATCTTCAGCGCGTTGCGCGCACTCGTAAGGAAGTCACGGAAGTCGGGATTCTCTGTAGCCAGCTTGTTGATCGTTTCCCAATCAAGATCCGCTTTGCTACGCGCCCTATATACGATGTCTGAGGCGTTTGGGTCCCCTATAT
>CAZCEM010000634.1:0-1675 GCA_964497555.1 uncultured bacterium | reverse complement strand
AGGCGGGTGCTCAAGAATCCAGCGGCCGTGCTCGGTGAACTCCAGCGCCGCGAAATCCGCCGGCGCCGCTGAAAAATTCTCGCGCAACACCGCCGAGAAATATACCGGACGCTGATCCAGCGCGCGCACAGCTTTGACAAGGTTTTTATAGTAAGCGATATTCGCGGCATTGGGCGGATTCAATTCCGATCCGAGTCCCCAGGCGGCAACGCAGGCGTAATTTCCGTCGCGCGCCGCCATGCTGGTCAGTTGCTCGGCAGCGGAGCGGATGAAGTTCTCCGATGCTAAAAAGCAGTCGGGAACCTGAAATACCGGCAGCTCCTCAAAAACTAATACTCCCGCCCGCTCGCAGCATTCGAGAAAGAAAGGATGCGCCCGTCCCTGATTGATGCGCACCGAATTGGCGCCGGATTCGATTATCATCCGCACGTCATCCTCGATGCGCAGACTGTCGAGTAAAGGGCCGCGCAGGGGATCCGCACCAATGTAATTGATGCAGCGCAGCTCAAGCGGTCCTGATTCGGTCTGGAACCAGCCGTTCCGCCAGACCGGAAAGCCTGTCGCGGTCTGGGCGGACATGCGATGGCAAAACCGCCCGTCGTTGTATTCCGCCTCCACCCGATAACGAACTGAACTGACGGAAGCCTCCGATGTGCCCGTTTCGTCCAGGCTCAAGGGGATATCGATATATTGCGCCTGATAAGCCTCCGAGCCAGCCTTTACTGCCTGTTCGGCAACATAAAAAGGATGCCCTTCCTGACTCCTGAAGGCTCGCAGAATTATCTTTGCCTCGCCGGGTGTCGGTTCATTTGCTCTTGCAGTGGGATCTGGACGGGTTGATATGATGTTCATCACCGCCCGCAGCGCTTCGGTCGAACCACCGGCGGCAGTTATCGGCTTAAGCTGTAAGTCTTCAATGCCTGCGGGGGGTGAGGACAGCAGATAGATCCCGCGGGTGACGCCAGCGTAGCGTTCCCGCGCGTAGATGCTGCCGCGCAGTGGAGGGCGGTTCTTGACTGACAGCCGGTTGCTGAGAAGGACGTTTATTTGATTTACATTGTCGCCGAACCGCAGCACGCGGGGACCTAAGTCGATTTGAAAGCTAAGGTCGTCGCCGGTGCGGGAATCGACGGACTGGCCGTTCAGCATTATTTCCACCGACTGGGATGCGCCATCGACCACCAGCTTCCAGCGGCGGTCGGACAATTCCAGCGGCAGTTTGAAGTGGCGGGTGAGCAGAACTTGACCCTGCCAGCCGCACCACGCGAAGGGGAGGGTGATGGTATCGGCAGAAGCGGAGCTGTGGCGGGTGAGACGCCAGGATCCGGCCAGGTCGAAGACTTGGTCGTCAGGACCCGCTGACCAGCGGCCGCGGTCCTGCTGGATGAAGGAGCATGCAGACGCAGAAAACTCCGTCCAGTTTCGGGCGGAAGTCGTCACGGCAACTGCAAGCGTTAACAGCGCTGACGCCAGCCAGACCGAAACGGCAGATTTCCGGACCGCGGCGGACCGGGGAGCTTTAGCGGAACAGCGACTCACATCAACCTTTACATTCAAAGGTGAAACGAAAGCGGACGAAAAGAAATCACAAGATCTATCAGCGTCTCCCTCCTGATATCCTTAGCGGTGCTAATACAACAGCGCTGGATCCAGATAATTCTATTCAAATAGGGTC
>CAZCEM010000633.1:0-1675 GCA_964497555.1 uncultured bacterium | reverse complement strand
CCGTTGGACCAGCACGGCAGCGTTTCCGGTTACTTGATCTCAGAGCGCTTGACAATTCGGACCTTGCGCATCACTTCCGCCGGCAGCTTGCGGTCGTATTTATTGGAGGGGTCGCGTCGGATGGATCCGATTTTATCGACCACGTCCAGACCCTTGATGACCTGCCCGAACGCGGTATATTTCTCGTCTAACTGTGCCGCGCGGCCGAGGCAGATGAAGAACTGACTGCCCGCGGAATTGGGATCGCCGCTGCGCGCCATGGACAAGGTGCCGTGGACGTGCGGCTTGTCGTTGAACTCGGCTTTGACGCCGTAGCCCGGGCCGCCCATGCCGTCGTTGTTGGGATTGTCGTCTTTAGAATTGGGATCGCCGCCCTGGATCACAAAACCCGGCAGCACACGATGGAATGTGGTTCCATCATAGAATTCTGCGCGCGCCAGCTTCTTGAAGTTGGCGACGTGCAGGGGAGCCGCATCGGGGAAGAATTCCAGCACGATGCTGCCTTTGTCGGTCTCAATCACAGCCACCTCGCTGGTGTCCCCAACGTCGGCCAGGGTGGGCGGGGTTAAAGCCATAGATTTGTTCTTAGCGGCGGGTTGTTCGGGGGCTTTGTCGGCCAAGGCCGGCGTAACCGCTCCTGTGGTTTTATCTTGAGGATTATCCTTCTTCTCGTCCACGCTGGTCTTACTGCATGAAATGGTGGCGATGAACGCGAGAGACAGGATCAGAAGCAGCGTTTTTTTCACTTTTTCTCCTTTCAGAAAGCTAAAGTTGTCGTTTTAAGCAGGATGAGGCTATAAATTGAATTTAATGGTTTCCGCGCAGGATACGCGTCTCACTTGTATAAACATGACAACCGGGACGGTTGACCTGCCCGAGCCCTTTGAGGAACACTGACACTTGTGTCAAGTTAAAGGAAAATGAGCGAAAAACCAAACTCTGCGGGAATCGCGGATGAAAATCTACACAAAAACCGGCGATAAGGGATTGACCAGTCTGTTGCGCGGCGGTCGGGTGTCCAAGGACTCGACGCGCGTCAACGCTTATGGATCGGTCGAGGAGCTGAACACCCATATCGGCTGGGCGCTGGCGCAGCGTCCCGCGCCGCCGATTCAGCAGTGGCTGCGCCAGGTTCAAAAAGACCTGTTCACCATCGGGTCGGACTTGGCGGCCCCTCAGGAGGAGGCTCAGCCTGAAGATGCGATGGTGAGGCTGCCGGTTTCGGCACAGAGCTTCATGGAAGACGCCATCGACGCGATGGAAGCCCAGCTCCAACCATTACAACGCTTTATACTGCCGGGAGGTTCCCCCGCTGCCGCGGCTTTGCATGTCGCATGCGCGGTTTGTCGTCGCGTCGAGCGGGCTGTGGTGTCCCTGAATGTATCGGATCCCGTCAATCCTGCAATTTTGGTCTATCTAAACCGGTTGTCAGACCTGCTGTTTGTTATGTCGAGGTTTCAGAATAATCTTGAGGAAGCGGGCGAAACACCTTGGGAGAGGTAGGGAGTTAGCAGGTTGGCAAGTTTACAGTGTAACAAGTGTCCAGTAACCCGTGGAGCGGATTTTCAATACGGTGAACTGACGGGACGCCCGTTCTATTAAGGGGTGCATTTTCTTTTGAACATTGAAAAAATGCGCCAAAGTCGCATCATTCCAGCGGAAGCTGGAATCCAGA
>CAZCEM010000632.1:0-1677 GCA_964497555.1 uncultured bacterium | reverse complement strand
GAATGATGCGTCTTCGACGCATTTTTTCAATGTTCAAAAGAAAATGCACCCCTTATCATCAGACAGACTCTTTCAGTCCGCCTCTACGGGCGGGGATAATAAGATATTCAACTCACAGATTTTAAACCATGCTCCTGCCACTGATTGCCATCGACGGCCCGGCGGGCGTCGGCAAGACCACCACCGCCCGCGGAGTGGCCAACCGTCTTGGCATACCATATCTCGACACCGGCGCGATGTATCGTGCGGCAGCTTGTCTGGTGCTTCGCAGCGGCGTCAGCCCCCGCGACGCCGGCGCGGTGAGTCGTCTTCTTGAGCGAACAAAGCTGACCTGCGTCTCCGGCGCCAAAGGCATCCACGTCTGGCTGAACGATGTTGAGGTCACGGAAGAACTTCGCAGTTCCAATGTCACCCGGGCGGTGGGAGAGGTTTGCGAAATCCCCGAAGCGCGGCGCCATCTGGTCGAACTTCAACGACGCTGGGCGGCTCGGGGCTTTGGGATCATCGAGGGGCGCGACATCGGGACCGTGGTGCTGCCGCAGGCCGGATTAAAGGTCTTTCTCACCGCCAAGCCTGAGGTCCGAGCCTTGCGGCGAAGCCGGGATCTAGGAATCACCGATGACTCCGAAGCCCTCACTCGACTCACCCGCGAACTCGCTGAACGCGACCGCCGCGACCGCGAACGCGCTGACTCTCCATTGCGGCAAGCCCAGGACGCCGTGCGGATCGACACCAGCGAAATGACGCTGCCGGAGCAGGTCGATTGTTTAGTTAGACTGGCGGCTGAGCGTTTCGGATTGAGCCTCATCAGAACGGTGCCTGATGTCGATTGAACCGCGAGCGGGTATTAGGCCGCTGTACCGGCTCACTCAGTTAACGGTAACCGCGTTGTTCAAAGCGGTTTTCGGTCTGAGGGTGGAGGGACGCGAAAACGTGCCCCTTTCCGGCGGTTTCATCCTGGCTTCCAACCATAAGTCCTGGTTCGATCCGCCCATCGTGGGCGCGACCTGCCCGCGCGAGATATTCTATGCCGCCAAGCGGGAGCTGTTCACCAAGCCGATACTGGGCGCTTTGGTCAAATACTACAACTCCATCCCCGTCAGGCGGACGGGTTTCGACCGGGAGGTTATGCTGGTCATGGGCGAAGCGCTGCGGACGGGCTTCGGCATCGCAATTTTCCCGGAAGGCACCCGATTCAGGGACGAGCATTTGCACGCGCCCAAAGCCGGCGTGGGATTGCTCTCTCTCAAGAACAATGTGCCCATAGTCCCGGTGCATGTGGCGAACAGCGCCTTCCTCACCGGTCAAATCCTGAGGCGAAGATTGAGGATAAGATTCGGCAAGCCCTTTGCTGTCAGCGAGTTGAACCTTGGCGGCCTATCGGATAAGGACAAGTACAAAGCCATCGCCCTTGAGACCATGAACCGCATCGCCCAGACCGGCGGCGTGAATCCCCCGTCATAAAAAGTCAAATAAGATAGTGGCATAACTTATGCTCGCTGATGGAACAGGCTTCAGTCTCCCCCTGAAGCCTGTTTCGCTCCGGTATCCGTTTCTCTGACGGCTGAGACGCACGCCCCTGGATTAACACAAAGTCCGCCCTGAAGTTTCGCGCAGTCATCTCCCAGAAAATAGCCCCCTTTTACCGCGTAGGTCGGGCCTCTGAGCCCGACCTTT
>CAZCEM010000631.1:0-1687 GCA_964497555.1 uncultured bacterium | reverse complement strand
CTATGGATCCCCCCCGGCAGTTGGTCATCGAAATCATTGACCAAGACACGCCCTACACCGGCTCGTGGGAATTCTTCATCGAACCGATCGACCAAGGCTGCGCTATAACGATAACTGAACGCGGACGCATCCACCATAATATCATGCGTTTCGTCATGCACAAAGTCATAGGCCTCGACAAAACCGTCAAGGCGTATGTACGGGACCTGGAGCAGCGTTTTACGCCTCCCGCCGCCCAATGATCCACATCGAAACCATTTCCGTTTCGACCAGCGGCTTCCCTGATATCATCGACCTCAGCTCGACTGTCAGGGACGTTCTACGGCGCAGCGGCTGCGCCAACGGTCTGCTGACGGTGTTCGTTCCCGGCTCGACCGCCGGCGTAACCGCCATCGAGTATGAGCCGGGGTTGCTCAAAGACCTGCCCGCACTGTGCGAACGTCTGGCGCCGCGAGGTGCGAAGTATTACCACGACCAGACCTGGCATGACGGCAACGGCTACGCCCACCTGCTGGCAGCGCTGTTCAAACCCTCGCTGTCGATTCCCTTCGCGGATGGTCAGCCGCTGGTAGGCACCTGGCAGCAGGTGATACTGACCGATTTCGACAACCGCCCCCGCCAGCGCCAAGTGATTGTACAGGTGATGGGGGAAGCCGGCGCTTGACCAGCCGCAGTCAGCGATTTCCATTGGACGGCGCACGTGAAGCCAAGCTGCCGCCTTTGCAGCGCAAGCTGCTCGCCTGGGGAACCCGAAAATCGGTCCGCGGCGGCGTGAAGGGCATTCTGCTCGAAGGCGAAAAACTCGTCGAGGAAGCCTTGGCATCCGGTCATCCGCTAAAAGCCGTCTGGTTCACCGACGATGTGCGTCGAAATCGCCCCGATATCATCAAGCGCCTTGAGGAAAGCGGAACGACTATGCTGCCTATGTCAGCCCGAACCATGCGGCAGGTGTCGGATCTGGATACGCCGCCCGGCATCGCGGCGGTGGGACCAGAGCCTCATTTCCTGCCTCGTCATCCCGGCGCCCCCTTCTCGCTTATAGTGGCATTGCCGCTTATCCAGGATCCAGGCAATCTGGGGGGAATCATTCGCACCGCGGACTATTTCGGAGTGGATGAATTATGGCTGGGAAAGGGCTCAGCCGACCCTTTCGCACCGAAGGTGCTGCGAGGGGCAATGGGGGCTTCATTTCGGCTGGCGGCGATGAGGTTCGACGACCTTCCCACGCGGCTGGCGGCATTTCAGCGTCAGGGGGCTGCGGTGTGGGCAGCCGTAGCCCATGGGGAAGACGCCAAGCCCGAGATAGAGGCAACCGGAGCGAGGATCCTGTTGCTGGGCGGCGAAAGCCGAGGGCTGTCGAGGGAATACCTTGACCGCGCAGATTATCGGGTGATGATTCCGGGCGCGCAGCGGGGGGAATCGTTGAATCTGATGGTGGCGGCGGGAATCTTGATATACACCGCCACGTTTGGGAGACTTCCTATGATGGACAGGATGATTGGCAAGCAGACCGCTTAGGCGGCGAGGGAGTGGCAATCTCCCGCTTTTAATACCGTAAAATATTGACGGGCAGGGGGGGATTTTGAGTGTAATTTGGGTTTGCTGAAAAACTCTTCTTTAGATTAAACTCTCTGCTCAAAACGGCCCATCCACTGTCATTCCGAACCTCTCTGCTGTCATTCCGAAC
>CAZCEM010000630.1:0-1697 GCA_964497555.1 uncultured bacterium | reverse complement strand
CCTTACAACCCTTACAACCTTTTTACATACCCTTACGCGCGTGAGTGCGAGAGGGTGTTCACATATATACGCGTATACGCGCATGCGCACGCACGGGTATAGAGATAGCCTAAAAGGTTGTAAGGGTTGTAAGGGTTGTAAGGCTCGACTATTATCTGTATGCAACGCAATAACATACGTTCCTTACAACCTTTCCGCCAGAATGTCGGAGGTTGTAAGGATTCGGCGAAAGGTTGTAAGGGATTATCAACAACAGCCAAAAAACCGCGAAAACGCCTCCCCGCACTGCTTTCGGAAACCAGACTAAACCCTCACCATTGGAGGTGAACGATGCCGCTTGAAAACCTGAATCTGCGATGCAAAGCAAAATCGAAGCGGACCGGCGGGCGATGCCAGAATCCCGCTGTCAAAGGATATGAGGTCTGCCGCGTGCATGGGGCAAACCCAACGAACCGCGGCGGCGCACCCAAAGGCAGCCGCAACGCGATGGTTCACGACGCTTTCGTGAATCGCTTCCTGAACGAAGGCGAAGAGTAAATATTTGACCGCTTCATGGCCGGCCTGAAGAAGGACATGCCAGATATGAACGACTCGTCGGACTACGCCATCGCTGTGACGGCAGGGATGGTCTTCATTCGGCTGCAGCGCGCCATCGAAGGCGACGCTCAGCCCAGCAGCGTGGACTTCCTCTCCAAGACGCTGATCCGCCATCTGGAGGCGCTGAAGATCACCAGACACGCCCGGAAGGGGACGGATCCCCGCCTGCGCGGGGACAGGCTTAACCTGCCGTCGCCGGCACAGTGGGCGCTGGACTTGATTGAAAGGGCGAGCCAGAGAAGGAGGGAACTGGATGGCTGTCAGGAAGTTCGGGCTTTGCCGGGTAGAGTCATAGACGATGAAGAGGACGTGGAAATTGAGGAGGAGAACTGAAGGTGGATCGCCTGCTACTTAACCGAATCGGTGGTGTTGCTGACGAAGAACGCGGCGATCCCCTCTTTGCCGAGTTCTCCCCTGGCGACGCTCAGCACTATCTCTTCGAGGTCTTGCTCGGTTGCTGTGATTTCCTTGCCATTGAGCATCAGAAAGAGCAACGCAGCCACCGTTGCCACTCGCTTGTTCCCGTCGACGAACGGATGATTTTGCGCGATGTGGAACAGATAAGCGGCAGCCATTGCGAACAGGTCAGGGTGCAGGAAGACGCCGCCAAATTGCGCCATCGGCATCGTAATCGCCGATTCAAGCAGCTCAGGCTCCCGAATGCCGTCAATACCGCCATAACGCTGGATCTGGTCCTGGTGTATTTCAAGGACTTCGTCGAAGCCAAGAAACTTGATCTCCATCGACTATTCGGCCAGCCTTTTCAGTGTGCGGCCATACTTCCGGTTGATCTTGCCCAGTGCGGTCTTGAATTGCTTCTGTCGCTCTGGATCGCGCCTCGGATGCACCACCAAGACATCGCCATTGGTGATCAGCTCCAAAGGGGTTTCAGGCTCGAATTGCAGCAATTCCATTATCGGCCTGTCGAGCACCAGAGCCCAGCTGTTGCCGTGTTTGACGAGGTTCTTCGTCATGATAGGTTCTCCCATTGTAGATACGATGTGTTTATGACTCACAAGATAATACGAATCAAATCTGATTGCAAGGGCAGTCCTGCAGACCTTCCCACCCGACGGAGTTTCGCCGCATCTGTCTGCGTG
>CAZCEM010000629.1:0-1704 GCA_964497555.1 uncultured bacterium | reverse complement strand
GACTATTTTAAGGAGTTCTATGAGAACAAAATAGTTTGGCCAGATATTGCCAAAGAAAGTCGATTTGCATTTGATGATAAATGTCTATTCTACGGTAATACTGTATATTTCATTCCTACGTCTGACCTGTTCTTACTTGGGTTACTAAATTCGAAAGCTGTCTGGGCATTTCTGCTTCGTCACGCTGCTGTACTTGGTGATCCTGACAAAGGTGGGCGAGTACGCCACTTCACTCAATACATGATCTCTATTCCAACTTCTGCTAATGGTAACAAAGCAAACATTGCTGATTACACTCGGCAGGCGATTGACCTTAAGGACAGAATTATGATATCCCCCGGCCTTGCCGAAACCCGCCGCCTGGAGAAGCGTCTGCATGACGCCGAGGCGGAGATCGACCGGCTGGTGTATGAGTTGTATGGGTTGACCGAGAAGGAGATTAGGATAATCGAAGGCTCGGAATGAAGCGCTTGCGGCGCAGATAAGACGGAGATTGCTTCGCTTTGCTCGCAAAGACCGAGACCCTTTCACCTCTTTTTTCGTAATTCGTAATTCGTAATTCGTAATTACACATTGTTCCTCTTTCCTTTATCTCAGCAGTCCATGGACCTTTTATCCCTGACGATTTTCCTGCCGCTGGTCGGCGCGCTGGCAATAGTATTGCTGAAGCGCGAAGCCGAAGCGGCTGCTCGCGGCATCGCGCTGACGACCTCCGTCGCCACCTTCATCGTGTCCCTGCCGCTGTTCCTTAAATTCGACGCCGGCAAAGGCGCCTACGCCGCCGGTCTGGGCGATCTGCTCCAGTTCGAGACCAACGTCCCCTGGATCGAAGCCCTCGGCGTTCACTACCACATCGGCCTGGACGGCATCTCGCTGCTGCTGGTGATGTTGACCACCTTCCTGACGACGCTGTGCATCTGGGGCTCGTTCAAAGCCGTCACCAAGCGCGTGAAAGGCTACTACCTGGCCTTCCTGTTCCTCGAAACCGGAATGTTAGGCGTGTTCGCCGCGGTCGATCTGGTGCTGTTCTATGTGTTCTGGGAAGCCATGCTGATCCCCATGTACCTATTGATAGGCGTGTGGGGCGGGCCGAACCGGGTTTATGCGGCGGTGAAGTTCATCCTTTATACGCTGGTTGGCTCGCTGCTGATGCTGGTGGGCATCATCTGGCTGTACAACCACGGCGTGCCGGACCAGCGCACCTTCGACCTGGTGACGCTGACGCACCTGGCGGCTATCCCGCGGCAAGCGCAGTTGTGGCTGTTTGGGGCTTTCGCGCTGGCGTTCGCCATCAAGGTGCCGATGTTCCCGTTCCACACCTGGCTGCCGGACGCGCACGTGGAAGCGCCTACCGCCGGGTCGATCATCCTGGCCGGGATTCTGCTGAAGATGGGCACTTACGGCTTTCTGCGCTTCTGCATCCCGCTGTTCCCGGAAGCGGCTCAGCACTTCGCGCTGCTGATTGCGATTCTGGCGATCATCGGCATCATCTACGGCGCGCTGGTGTCGATAATGCAGCCGGACATGAAGAGGCTGGTGGCGTTCTCTTCGGTCAGCCACCTGGGCTTTGTGATGTTAGGGATGTTCGCGTTCACCGCTGCGGGCGTGCCGACGATGCAGGGGCTGCAGGGCGCGACCATCCAGATGATCAATCACGGGCTTTCGACGGGGGCGTTGTTCTTTCTGGTGGGGGTGGTGTATGAG
>CAZCEM010000628.1:0-1704 GCA_964497555.1 uncultured bacterium | reverse complement strand
GGGGCAGGGGGGTTGCCTTAATTATTAATGAATCTATAAAAGCGAATTGGTATAAGAATTAAATAATGCAGCCTCCTCTAATCCAATATGATAATAAAAAATCCTGAAGAACAAAAGACGCCTGCTCTAAGGTAAAACCTTTGACCAGGCGTCTTTTGTTTGAATGCAGATGTAAAGCAAAGCTTAAACCCAGCCGCGGTCCTTGCAAGCCTGCGCCACGCGGTTGATGGCGATGACGTAAGCGGCGTCGCGCATATACAGCTTCTTCTTGCGCGCCAGTTCGCTGACGGCATGGAAAGCAGAGGTCATATTGACGTCCAGCTTGCCGAGCACCTCGTCCTTTTCCCAGTAGTAGTTCATGTTGCTCTGGACCTGCTCGAAGTAGCTGCACGTCACCCCGCCGGCGTTAGCGAGGAAGTCAGGGATGTTGAACACATGGTGCTCGTGCAGATATTTATCAGCTTCCGGCGTGGTGGGACCGTTGGCGCCTTCAGCCACGATCTTGACCCGTTTGGAGATCTTCCGCACGTTGTCAGCGGTGATTTGGTGTTCCATCGCCGCCGGCAGAAGGATATCCACGTCTTGTTCAAGCCAGGCTTCACCAGGCAGAACTTCGTAACCAAGTTCCGGTGCCTTGCGCTTGTCGATGCCTCCGAAGCGGTCGGTAATTTTTAAAAGCTCTTCGATATCGATGCCATTCAACCGACGGAAGGCGTAAGAGGTCTGGTCTTCCTGGTCCCAGCAGGATACACAGATGACCTTGCCTCCCAGTTCGGTGTACAGTCGGATGGCATATTGCGCGACGTTGCCGAAGCCTTGAACGCTGGCGATGGTGTTGTCCGGCGCGATGCCCATCTCCTTCAAGGCTTCCCGGACAGTGAAGACCACGCCGTAGCCGGTGGCTTCGGTGCGGCCCAGCGAGCCGCCCATGCCCACGGGTTTGCCGGTGATGAGGCCGGGAAATTTCCGGCCGTGAATGGTCTCGAATTCATCGAGCATCCACAGCATGTGCTGACCGCTGGTCATGACGTCGGGCGCGGGCACGTCGCGCAGGGGGCCGATGTCCTGCGCCAACTGACGAACCCAGCCGCGGCAGATGCCTTCCTGCTCGCGGGTGCTGAGGTTGTGAGGGTCACAGATCACGCCGCCCTTGCTGCCGCCGAGGGGGATATCGACCACCGCGCACTTCCAGGTCATCCACATAGATAACGCCCGCACGGTGTCGAGGGTTTCCATTGGATGAAAGCGGATGCCGCCCTTGCTGGGACCGCGGGCGTCGTTGTGCTGAACGCGGAAACCGCGGAATATCTGCACGTGCCCCTCGTCCATCCGCACTGGAATCGAGAACGAATACTCCCGCATCGGATTTCGCAGCAACTCGCGGGTGGGATTGTCTAATCCGAGCAAGTCGGCGACATGGTCGAACTGCGCCTGCGCCATCACGAACGGATTAAAGGATTTATCGGACATTTAGGTAACTCCTGATAAACAAAGCAGGGATTCATTTTAAAAAAACGATTTCCGGCCTTCGGGCGGGAAATCGAGTGCTTTGAAGCAAAGTAACCACCCGTTCGGTCAATGGGAACCGAACGCTTGGTGAAAGTTAAATATCAGGTTTATTACCTTGAAAAGCAAGCTATTTGGAGATAATTATTAAGGGGTGCATTTAATTCTGAACATATTGCTTAACGGCACGGGCGCATC
>CAZCEM010000627.1:0-1706 GCA_964497555.1 uncultured bacterium | reverse complement strand
ATGTTATACCAATTTGCAATCATTAAGTCACTTCCCTTATATAACACCCCCCCCTGCCCCCCTTCAATAGAAGGGGGGTAAGTCTAATACTGGACTTGAAATACCCCCCTTCTATTGAAGGGGGGCAGGGGGGTATTTGGCTGAATAATAACGATCTGAAAGTTATTTGGTTTTACTTCCTACTTGGTGCTTTGTACTTTGCACTTGGTTCTTGGCTCTTAGCTCTTTCCTCTTTGCTCTTTTTTCGAGACTTCCATGGAATACCGAACCTACAACCCCGAGCGGGATAAAGACGCTGTTCACCGCATCTGGAAAGAGACCGGCTGGATTGAAGACGACGACTATGAATCGATGGATTTAATCCTTGAGCACCATAGCGTCATAGTCGCTGACGTCAACGACCGAGCCGAGTGCTTGGTGGAAAGCGTCCAAGCTGACATCGATTACTTAAGCCGGCGGCTGCCGCTGAGCGTAATTTCGTCGGTGACGACCAGTCTGGTTGCTCGGAAATCCAAACTGGCGCTGCGGTTGACAGCGCAGCGGCTGGCGCTGGACGCAGCTGACAGCGCCGCGGTCTCAGCGCTGGGCGTCTTCGACCAGGGCTTCTACAACAAGCTCGGCTTCGGCAACGGCTGCTATGTCATCCGCCACCGTTTTTCACCCTCGCTGCTAAGGATTGACGTTACTCCCCGCGTGCCACTCCGGCTGGGCAAGGAAGACTGGGAGCGCATCCATCGGGCGCGACTCAAGCGGATGCGCGGACATGGTTCGGTCAGCATTTTCTCGCCGTTCTTCACGCGGGCCGAGTTGATGGAAAAAACCAGCTTCGGACTGGGCTATCAGGACGACGGCGGCGAACTGACCCATCTCCTGTGGATGGAAGGTTTAGGCAAAGATTATGGACCTTTTCGGATTAATATGATGGTGTACCGCACCTGGGATCAGTTCCGCGAACTTTTGGCTCTGGTGGGAAGTTTCGGCGACCAGATTAATCTGGTCCGGATTTTCGAGCCGCCGGGAGTGCAACTTCAAGACTTTCTGGAGCGCCCGTTTTTTATCCGGCGCATCACAGAGAAGTCGCAGAGCGAAAACAACTGCTGGGCGGAGTCGTTTTTCCAGTGGCGGATTTTAGATTTGCAGAAATGCCTGACAGAAATCCACCTGCCGGGCAAGCCGGTGAGGTTCAACCTTCGCTTGACGGACCCGGTCGTGAAATACCTTGACTCAGGCACGCCCTGGCGAGGCGTGGGCGGGGAATATACGGTCACCCTTGGCGAGGAATGCTCCGTTGGAGCAGGTGAGGAGAAGTCTCTGCCGACGCTGGAGTGCTCGGTGAACGCCTTCACGCGGCTGTGGCTGGGCATTTTGACGGCTGAGGGCTTGTCGGTCAGCGACGACTTCCGCGCGCCGGAGGGATTGATAAGGCGGCTGGACAATCTGTTGCGGCTGCCCGCGCCGCAGCCGAATTGGATGTTTTAAGCCGGCGGCGGAGGTCGGGACCCAGAGCCTGAGCAAGTGGAGGATAATGTAAAAAATCGTCTCATCGTCATACAAATTGCGTATCTTGGGTTGGGATAAGGAGATAGGGCGTGACGGAAGGTGACGGAAATGCAGAATGCAAAATGTAAAATGCAGAATGCAGAATGAGGATGTCCTTTAAGGATTTCATAATAGACCTGTTATTGTGTAAATTAAAGGCTAAAGTT
>CAZCEM010000626.1:0-1707 GCA_964497555.1 uncultured bacterium | reverse complement strand
GCCGCCTGGAAGGCAGCGTTACAGTAGGAAGAAATAGCCACACAAGGAGACGCGATGGCTCATCGATTGAACGTCATAATTGTCCCAGATGAGGGGGGGCACTCTCATCGCTTTCAGGTATCAGTTATCTGGCTGAAAGCCGCGGCGGTCATGGTCGGATTGTTTTTAATTTCAATCATCATAGCGGGCGTGAGCTACACCGCCGTTGCGCGCCGTGCTTACGAATACACCCGGCTAAAATCGGAAAACGCCCGTTTGGAGATGGAAAATCAGAGGATTATCCGGGTGGCGCGGGAGGTTGACCAGAGCCGCCGGATCCTGGCGCAGATCATCCGCTCTCTGGGTGGGCATCTCGAGCTGGAAACCCCAATGGACGCCATCGACACCACCGTATTTAAGAAGGCGCTGGAGGACAGCGAACTGGATAACAGCAGCGCCGATATATACAATCCCTCCTCGCTGTCTGTGGAGAGGGTGATGGCGACCAGCATTCCCAGCGTGATGCCGGTGGATGGCTTTATCACGCAGCGGTTCTTCCAGGACCATCTGTTTCGGGAGCGCTCTCACCGGGGCATCGACATCGCTGCCAAGACCGGCGCGGTAATTAAAGCTGCCACCGCCGGCCGGGTGGTGTTCGAAGGTTGGACGCCCTATTTCGGCAATTGCCTCTTCCTGTACCATGCCAACGGGTATCTCACGTTCTACGGGCACAATCACGTGAATCTGAAAGCCATCAGCGAGGAAGTCAATCGCGGCGAGCCGATTGCGCTGCTGGGGAATACGGGACACTCCAGCGCGCCGCATCTCCACTTTGAGATATGGAAGGACGGGGTGCCGGTTGATCCGCTCGAGTTACTACGCGTAAGCTCAGAAGCGAGATTTAACAGTTGACCGGTTGCAGGGGCTTGAGGTTGAAAAATGAAAATATTTTATTAGGTTAAAGATTATTTCACGTTTCGTCTTGTTTCCCAAAGCAGCTTTCTATAAATTATAGATTTAATGAAAAACCTTTCACGAATTTACGGCGTTGTCACCCCGAGGAGACTTGGGCAAGCATACTTCTCATTACACCAGTCCCGGCGAACTCTCGACCATCCTGGGGATAGACGTTCAACTGGTCGGTGAAGTAAAGGCGAAGGCCTCCCTTCGAATCGACGGACGGATACAAGGAAATGTACATACCTCCGCCAATATCACCATCGGCGCGGACGGCGTCGTCGAAGGCGACATCACGGCGCAGGACGTGGTCGTCGGCGGCAAGGTTATCGGCAAACTAACCGCCAGTGGGAAGGTTATATTGGAGGCCAAGTCGGTTCTGAACGGCGATTTGAAAACCAGCCGGCTGGTGATCGAAGAAGGCGCGGTTTTCATCGGGCACAGCGATATGGGGGGCGGCGGCGTCTATCAGGGTAAGACATTACAACTCGAAGATTGACAAGGGAGCCCCAAAAGAGGGGCTGTTTCGTTGTGCTTAATAATACTTTTTTTCACAAAGGCTGCATTAAAATAGAATGCCCCTAAGCGATTTCATGGGAGAGGCGGCGTCCTACACCCACCTGGGGCTGACATTTGCTATCGCGGTGCTGGTGGGATTTTTCGGAGGCCGCTGGCTTGACGGCGCAATCGGCACCAGCCCTTTGTTCACTTTAGCGGGAGCTTTCTTAGGCGGGGCGGGAGGATTCATCAACCTCATCCGCTCTCTCAATC
>CAZCEM010000625.1:490-1711 GCA_964497555.1 uncultured bacterium | reverse complement strand
GGATAGGGAGAGATCGGTAGGCCGTATGTGTCTTTGGACGAATTTGGTTCAGCATGACGTTTCCTTTCCTTAGTTGATGAAAAGGAAACTTTGCAGCCATCCGTCATAAATGTGAACTTCGGGGGCGTTCTAAACCCCGAATCATTGGGGTGCCGCATCAATCGCTCCACATTTTTGAACGCGTCACATTTGTCGATCACGAGAGTGGAGGTGAACGCGCATAGCTCCAGCAGCCGGTGCCAATCGAGATTCGAGCGCGCCAGCCGCGAGACTTCCAGGGCAAACACCGCACCCACCTGACCCATCGAGACATCGGCCACTAAGGTCTTGAAGTCCTCCCGCCGCGTCATCTCCGTCCCCGTCTTTCCCAAATCCCGGTCGAGGGTGCGAATCAGGGATTCGCTCCAGCCCAGTTCCAGCGCCTTCTCGCGCAAGGCGTACTGGCGCTCCGTGCTCTCCTGATGGTGGAGGACTTGACCCGGCGTCGACTGGCGCAAGTAAATGTAGGCCGGCTTGCTGCGGTGATGTTCTTGGATCTTCGGATTCATCCCTGGCCTCCGCGGTGGCGGTCCAGCTGGGGTCGTGGTCGAGCCAGCTTTCGAGCATATTGGCGAGGAGCACGCCGCCCCATCTGGGATCGATCGGTGCGCGGAGGGCTGACAGCGCTTCGCTCATGGCGGTGGTTTAGAGCGCCTCGCGGCGGCGCAGGAGCTCGCGGTTGATCTCGCAGATCTCCTCCAAGATCTGGCGGGCGCGGTGGTAATTGGCCAGGAACTCGCTGGCCGGCGCGTAAGACTCTTGTGGGACGTAGTCCATTTGCGGGCGCAGGCCGGGAAAGCTCACCGACAGATAGTACTTGGGGCCATGACCGGGGCCGTCGGCGCATTTGCATCCGGGCTTGCCACAGCGTTTGTAGCGCTCGATGAGGGAACCACGCAGGACGGCTTTGAGCGGGGGCAGCTGGCGCAGGAGCGCTTGGCGGCGTTTTCGCAAGGCGGCCGTGGTCTGCTTTTGTGTTTTCATCTGACCACGTTAATAACTGGTCTGAAGATAGTAGGAAGCATTTCATTTGTCAATCCTTTTTTGAGGGTCTTTTCCCGGGACGGAGGGGCTGGACGCGGGCAGTGCATCCAATAATGCGACTAGTTCGAAAAGGCAGTCGGCAGAGAGGCGGTGGGGCGGCAGGGTTAACGAGTCATACGGGGACGGATCAGCCCAGTC
>CAZCEM010000625.1:0-480 GCA_964497555.1 uncultured bacterium | reverse complement strand
CACAGCGGCCCAGTTGGTCCACTCGCGCGGGACGCTGAAGGTGCCACGCTCCAACTCGCGGAGAATGAGCGTGTCGACGCCAGCCACGCGCCGTTTCTTGAGAACCTCAAATCGCCGACCACGCAGCGGGTGGAAGGAATGGGAGATTTCTGCCCATCCCAAAGGCGAACGGTGCACAAGTGCAGTCTGCCCTGACCGTCCCGACGATTCGGGACCGCGTGGTGCACACCGCCGCCAAGTTGGTGCTGGAGCCGATCTTCGAGGCGGATCTGCAGCCGGAACAGTACGCCTATCGGCGGGACCGCAGCGCACTGGACGCCGTAAGACACGTTCATAAGCTGATCAACACGGGCCATGGAGAAATTGTTGAGGCAGATCTCAGTGGCTACTTTGATTCGATTCCACACTCCGACCTGTTAAAGTCGGTGGCTCGCCGGGTCGTCGACGGAGCGATGCTCCATCTGATCAAGATGTGGCTGG
>CAZCEM010000624.1:0-1728 GCA_964497555.1 uncultured bacterium | reverse complement strand
GACATTGAACGATTGTATCTGGGCTTCTGCCGCGCGCGGGGGATGCCTGCGCGGTTCAATCCAGCAACCGGGCAAGCTGAGTGCTGGCGGGAGGGCCAGTGGCATCGAGTGAATCTGTCCATCGAGAAGGAGGCGCCGGAAACCGCGCCGCCTTCCGGCAGCGGCAAGTTGTACATCGTCGCGGGGGATTCAATCCTCGAAGCCGCACCGGCGCCGCACAACCAGATGCCCGAATCGACCGAGAGCTACTACATCATCCCCTCTGACAGCGCGCTGGGGAAGGTGCTGTACTTGCAGGACTGGGCGGTGTCCAGTTGGGAGGGGAATATGTTTTCACCGGTGGATTTTGGTTACCAGGAGCCTTTCACCAAGATCGAATGGCCGCAGGAGCTGCCCGCCGGGCAGTACTGTCTGTCCACCGGCTTCCGCCGGAAGGACGGCTCGGCGCTGGTGAGCCTGAACTGGTTCACCATCGAAGACGGAAAAGAACTGCGCTTGCAACTTAGATTTCGGCATTCAAACAAAGGAACCAACCCATGAAAAGATTCCCATTCATCGCTTTTCTTTGCATTCTGACGGGAGCGTTCCTTCCGGGCGGCAGCAGCGTTGCCGCCGGGACGGACAACGAGCCCATTCTGACGGCAATGGAAAGCGAACTGCAACGATCCATGACCAATCTCGACTCGGTCGGTGAAGCGCCCCTGTATTACCTCGCTTATGAGGTGATTGAGGAGCGCGAAACGCGGCTGACGGTCAATGAAGGCGGTCTGGAGACCCCCAACAAGGCTGTCAACCGCTACGTCAACGTGGACGTCCGCGTCGGCAGCCCCGACCTGGACAACACCCACGAAATCCGGGGCGGAAGCTGGAAGGACAACTACACCCCCCGCCGGGTGGTGAACTTTCCGCTGGAAACTGACACCGACGCCCTGCGCGCTATCCTGTGGAACGAGACCGACTACCAGCTTCACAAAGCTCAGGAACGTTATATGAAGGTGTTGACCAACCGGCAGGTGAAGGTCGAGGAGGAAGACCTCTCGGCGGACTTCTCGCCCGGCGCGGTCAGTCAATTCAGCGAGGATAAAGCCTACACCGAGCTTGACACTACCTACTGGAACAGCATTCTCAAACGGGTCGGCGACTACGTACAGCAGTTCCCCTGGGTGATAACATCCAGCGCAATGCTGCGAGCCACCGATAAAACTACCTGGTTCGTCAATTCCGAAGGCACCCGGCTGAAACACGGCAACCACTATCTGGTAGTGGTAGTGTCGGTTGAAGGCATGGCAGAAGATGGAATGGAACTCGAACGCGACGAAACGTGGACCGCCGCCTTCGTAACCGGTCTTCCGGCGGAAGACATCATTTTGGCCCGCGCCAAGGAGCTGGTGAACGAGCTGCAGGAACTGACCCAAGCTCCCGTAGTAGATCCCTACATAGGACCCGCCATCCTGCGCAATCGCGCCAGCGGCGTATTCTTCCACGAAATCTTCGGACACCGCATCGAGAGCCACCGCCAGAAGAGCGAGGAATCCGGCAAGACCTTCACCAAGAAGGTCGGTGAAGTCATCCTGCCCGAATTCATGAGCGTCTATGACGATCCCACCCTCCAGACTTACGCCGGCAAAGATCTGCGCGGCTACTACAAGTTCGACGACGAAGGCTCGCCCGCCGAGCGGGTGACGGTAGTCGAGAAGGGTGTGCTGCGGAATTTCCTCAACACGCGCT
>CAZCEM010000623.1:0-1731 GCA_964497555.1 uncultured bacterium | reverse complement strand
GTGGATGAAGCCCGCGAGACCATCGCCGGGCTGATCGGCGCGAAAGCGAAGGAGCTTATTTTCACCAGCGGCGCCACCGAAGCCAACAACCTCGCGGTGCTCGGCGCGGCTCGCGCCCGCCCCGACCGGCGGCATTTCATCATGTCATCCATCGAGCACGCCTCCGTGCGCAACGTCGGCCGCAGGCTGAAGGAGGAAGGCTGCCGCGTGACAGAGCTGCCCGTCGATGGGCACGGCTTAATTGATCCCGAATCCCTGCGTCATGTCATCGACGACGACACCTTTTTAGTCAGCGTCGTGCTGGCGAACCACGAAATAGGCGTCATTCAAGACGTGAAGGTGCTGGCTGAAACCGCCCATGAGAAGGGCGCCTGGTTTCACACCGACGCCGCACAGGCGCTGGGCAAGATGCCCCTGTGGCTGCCCTCGCTGGGCGTCGATATGGCGAGCTTCAACGCCCACAAAGCCCATGGACCCAAAGGCGTGGGCGCGCTGTTCACGACACGCCAAACTCGACCCCGCCGCTTGATGGAGGGCGCAGCCCAGGAATTCGACCTGCGCCCCGGCACTGAGAATGTCCCCGGCATCGTCGGTTTCGCCAAAGCAGTCGAAATCGCCGCTCGTGACCTGGACTTTGTTATCTCCCAAGTGCGCCCTCTGCAATTAAGATTAGCCGAAGGGCTGTCGGAAATCGACCACGCCTTCCTTAACGGACCCCCACCGGAGGATCGGCTGCTGGGCAACCTGAACGTGACCTTCCTCTACATCGAAGGCGAGGCGATACTCATGCACCTCGCCAATCGAAACATCGCGGTGTCGTCCGGCTCAGCCTGCTCGTCGAAGTCTCTGGTGCCGTCGGAAGTCTTGACCGCCATCGGCTTGATACACGAGGAGGCGCACGGCGCGATTCGGTTCTCGCTGTCGCGTTACAACACTGCTGAGGAAGTGGAGGAAGTCATACGGCGCGTCAAAGAAGTGGTCGAGCTGCTGCGGTCGATGACCGCCTTCGTCCCCGAACTGCACTCGGTCAGGCGGGGTGGCAAGAGCTTCTACCGGCAGCGGGTGAAGTCATAGAACAAATTCGTATTAGGCAAGTGGACGACCAGCGGGATTTTAAGGGGATGGAAGACGACCTAAGCGGAAATCTCCTCGTTTTACCCGTTCTCTCGCCTCATCTTGTGCGGCGCCATAAATCGTCAAGGAGTAAAAATGAAGAATGTGATTGCTGCCTTTACTATGATTCTGTTCCTCTTCGGAGCAGCTTACACCGCCGATCCAGTGAGCAGCCTGCCCGCGTCGGCGCTGGACGACGTCCTATTGCGGGATCTGGCGCGCATTGAACGCTTCCGCGTAGAACCCAGCGAGCTGCTCGAGCGACAGCTCAATGCCGTCGGAATCGAAGCATCCGACAATCCCCAGTTGCGGGTGTTCATCTACTTCACCGAGCCGCCCTCCGAATCACAATGCGATGCGTTGGAATCGTTCGGAGCTAAAGTAATCCCCAACTCCTGGGTGCCGCCGGTAGGCAAAGCACATCCGTGGGGTTTTCTGCTGGCGGAAGTCAAAGCCGTCGCTTTGGTGGACATGTTGTCGCAGAGTTTGGTGTGCCGCGCAGCGGCGGCTTATCGACCGTTGCAATGCCTGAATGACCTGGCGGCAGAAGCCACCGGCGCGGTGGCTGCGCGGCAAATCGGTCTGACCGGCGACGGCGTCCGGTTGGCTGTCATCGAC
>CAZCEM010000622.1:1005-1731 GCA_964497555.1 uncultured bacterium | reverse complement strand
TGAAGGTCAACTGATAGCCGTCCGGCGGCAGGTCGGTGAAGGCGTAGGCGCCGTCCGCATCGGTGAAGCGCCGGATGATGTAGCGATCCATATCGACGGCAACCCCTTCCACCGCCTGATTGTCGGCATCGTCGATGACTACGCCGGACAGGCTGCAGGTGGGGCTGCCGACCGAGATCACTGCGGAGATCTCTATCAATGATTGATCCGGCTCGTCACGCTGGCCTTCGGGTTCGGCTAGCTCGATCTGGATGAGGATATTATATACCCCCGCTTCAGCTTCCCCGGCGGCGATGAGCGCTTCGACGACCTGTGAATCATTCACCGGGATGACGCCGGATTCAGGATCAAAGGTAAGCATACGGAATTCCCTAATGCCGTCGTCGATGATGTGAATCAGCGGTGACTCTTCCTGGGAAACCCAAAGGTTACGACCATCATGTCCTATGCCGTCCCACCAATCTCCCCGCCCCCCCTGCCAGGAGGCAAAATGTTGCACAAGCCCGGTAGCTTGCCAGTTTTGGGTGTCGACTGTGAGTTCCCATGCCTGGTTCCCATTGTCACTACCGGTGTTTAGCCAAAGTTGTCCTTCAGGATGCAGGTCTACCCAGCACATATTGCGACAGGTATTTGCTATGTTGTCGATGAATTGAGGCCAGTTGCCAATCCTGCCGATCTGTTGACAGTCGTTTTCGATATCGAACACGAGTATAGCGGGGGGGGCGG
>CAZCEM010000622.1:0-995 GCA_964497555.1 uncultured bacterium | reverse complement strand
GCGGCGTTTTCCATTACGAACAACCAGCCATTCTCGGCGCTCGCCGCGCATCCCACAGGCTGGACCGGCATATTAAGGTCACCAAGGTTGCGACCCTCAGCATCAAATCTCTCAAGGAAGTTTCTAACCGGCCATCTCGCCACATATAAGACGCCATTATACCAACCGGCGCTCCATGAACCCGCAGGCGCGTTAAACTGGGCGGCTACCTGATAGTCTTCCGCCGGATCGACAGCGACGATCCGGTAGGGGGCGTCGTATTCTGTCAGCCACATCCAATCGTTGTTCCAGTCCCAAGCGATGCCGCAGAGCAATTGGCCCGCACCGCCTATGGGTGGATCGAACTCGTCGATCAGGTCTCCCGGGTCATCGCGCTGCGGGCCAAGGCGAAGGTCACCCTCATCCTCCATCAATGTGTAATCGATGCTGAACGCGACTTCGTCTTCACCTTGATTGATGAGCGTCAATTGGGCTTCAGCCTCCTCGTTGGGATTCAGCGACACCGCAAATCCGAACGGCTCGACGACAATGGCGGAATGAGCGGCTGGCGTTCCGTTGAGCAGTGCGACAAAGAGGACGATGCAGAAAAAGCGTCTGAGGTTCATGAGGAACTCCTTTGCATTTGGGAAGGAACCGAACCAGGGACTAGAGTGGGCAACGCGATGAAGTTTATGGTGAAATGATTCAGAGAGGCGTCTCAGGCTTCTCCATATCATATAAGATAAGAAATTTAATGTTTGCGGTCAATATTAAGAGGTGCATTTTCTTTTTTTACTACAGAGGTAATGCGTCGAAGACGCATCATTCCCGCGAAAGCTGGAATCCAGTGCATCCATGTCATTTCCCAGAAAATAGCCCCCTTTTACCGCGTAGATCGGGCGTCTCGCCCGACTTTTCCCCCCTGCTGGCAGCGGATCTTTAAAACCAAAACTCAACAAATCATCTGCGTAACTACCTGTCCATACATGAGTTACGTTACTATCTACCCTAAGACG
>CAZCEM010000621.1:0-1732 GCA_964497555.1 uncultured bacterium | reverse complement strand
CGCTGGAACCTATGGTTATGGGCTGTTGTTTGACCGTGAGGGCGACGACACTTACCGCGCTGGGGGCGTCTATTACCACGCTCCGCTTCTGCCGCACGACTACCAGTCGTTCTCGGCGGGTTTTGCCATGGGTTGGCGTCCGCGCGCGGGCGGCGGCATCGGCGTTCTTTACGACAAAGGCGAGGGAACAGACTTCTACGACCAGGAGGTCATGAGCATCGGCTCGTCCTATTGGTATTCCATCGGCATCTGCATCGACGGCGGCGGCAACGACCACTATTCGCTGGCCCATTACGGCATGGGATCCGGGATCCACCTGTCGCTGGGGGCTTTCTACGAGATGGGCGGGGATGACTCCTATCAATCCCGTCACGGCGTGGTCGGCGCGACGCCGCATGACTTCTCGGTGGGCATCATGGTGGAGGCCAAGGGCAACGACTACTACATCGTGGGCGACGGCTGGGGCGGTTCGCTGACCAACTCCTACGGGCTGTTCATCGACCGTCTGGGCAACGACACCTACTGCACCCGCGGCGAAGGCTACAGTTTCGGCAATCCGCGCTGGGCGAGAGGCTTCGGCGGCGCGGCGGTGTTCCTCGACCTGGAAGGCCGGGACGTTTATCCCCGCGGTGAGACCGCGGGGGACGGCAAGACCTGGATCCAAGGCGGCTGGGGCATTGGCATGGACCTTGACCGAGACGTGCCGGATGAAATGGAGGAACCCATCGGCGACATAACCCTCACGGCTGAGGACTCCGCCAAGTCCCTCCGCGAAGTCTATGACATGGCTTGCCAATGGGAGGTCGGATCCGCCCGCGAAACCGTCAAACGCGGCCGCACCGCTCTGCTGGCGCGAGGCAAAGCTGCCGCGGACTTCGTCGTCAACGGACCGCCGACCTTCGAACCGGAAGACCTCAAGAATCTGAAGGCGTTTATCGAAAAGCTCAACGCCGCGAAGTCGCCCTTAAGCGAATTCCTCAAGGGGCAGTTATCCGATTCCACTCGCCGCTTTGCCGAAGCGTTTCTGGCAGACCAGTTCGAAGCCGACTCACTAAGGAAACAGGCGAAAGAAACCTTCAGCAAAGCCCTGGCGGCGGATCTGAACCGGATCCTGAATCAGCCGGATTTTTACAGCAAGAAACTCTTCGCGGATGTGAAGATTGATCCTGAAGTCAAGAAAGAAATGAAGGACGACCTGACCGGCTCGCGGCTGTTCCATAAGAACTGGCATCTTCTGGAGCAGGCTTATCCCGACGACATCATCTATCAAGGTTCTCGGCTGGGCACCCGCAATTCGCTCGAAAGCCGGGTGCTGGAGCAGGTCGTTACCGCCATGCCCGACAGCGCGGGTCCGATGCTGATGGAGAAGATAGCTGACGTGGAAGAGTTAAAGGACGTTCGACCTTTGGCGACGGCGCTGAGTTTGCTGGGAACCATTAAATGGAAGGATTCGGGACCATTGATGCTGAAGATGCTTGGCGATAAAGACCGCGAGCCGGTGTGGAACACCATCATCTCCTCGCTGGGCACGCTGAATCCCGAAGGTGCAGCGGCTAAAATCGCGCCCTTTGCCCGCGACGACAGCGAGAAACGTCGCATCATCGCCCTCGGCTCTTTGAGCAGCATCAAGGACAGCACGGCAATTGACGCTTTCATCTTCGGCCTGGACGACCCCGTCTTCACCGTTCGTTCTATGGCTATGACCGCTGTCAGCGTGTTCGGAGCCAAGGCG
>CAZCEM010000620.1:0-1742 GCA_964497555.1 uncultured bacterium | reverse complement strand
GCTATTTTCTGGGAAATGATAGCGAGGAGGAGTTCAAACCAAAAAACAGCAGCAAACAGCAAAAAACCGGGAGTTTTTCAGTAGAACCCTACTATTGTCTTTGGCGAAAGATAGACGGTCAACCGATTACTGAATCATCCGCATTAAACTCGATTTTCCAACAGGTGAATGAGGATTGAAGAACCTTTCCCGATACCCAAATCTTATTTTCCACTTTTAAGCTGACAAGAGTTCCAATATAACTTGACGTAAGTAGGTTGACTTGTTTACATTACCTATGGTTCTGAAAGATGATGCTCCAACCTTTCAGGTCGTTCGTTTCCAGCCACACCGCCTGACTGCTTCAAGCACTGCTTAGAGTTAACACAAAGGAGTTTCCCCATGGCTTACAACCGATATTTCCTCACCCTGTCTCTCTGGCTGTTTTTCGTCAGCCTCCCGGCCGCTCATTCCACCGTTGTCGCTGATCCCTGCGGCTTCGCCGCAGGCATTGAAGCCGGCGAACAGTCCGAATACTCTATTACGCTGTCCAACGACGGCGACCAGGATGTTTCGTTCAGGATAAAAGTCCGCGTGCAAGACCTTGAGGAGGGCAACCGAAGAGACGGTCCGCGTCGTGATGATCCAACCGAGCTGCGCGTCTTGCTGCTTAAAAATGCCGGCGACAATGGATACGGCTGGGGAGACAACAACACCTGGCTGGAAGTTTTCAGGAATCAGAATCAACAGCCAGCACAACGCAACATCCAAGATGTCCCCAATATCGACCTTAATCAATACGATCTTGTGGTAACCGGCGAGGACCAGTCTGCGGAATTCTATCAATCGTTCACGCAGAATCGCGCGATACTCGAAGAATACGTGGACGGAGGCGGTCTCCTCGCTATATTCGCTGGCAGCAACTCGGCTCAGAACTTTGCAATGTTCACCGATGATGGTGATATACAGGTCTCCAATACCGCGCATCAGGACTGGGGCAACGTCAACCCGATATTTCTTAACGAAGATGGAAACGGTCTAATCGAGGGCATCGAGTTAGATTACCCGATCCTTACCCCCTTCGAGTTCTACAGGGATGAGAATCAAAGCCGAGACCAAATACGGATTACCCTCCGCGGTAACTCTCTGAGTTTCATAGGGGTGCAGCAACGCGACCTGCCGGAGGATGGCGTATGGTATTATCGCAACGAAGGCGCTCCCGACGCGGCTATCGTTGCTGATTGGCCTTTTGGTGCTGGTTATGTTTTATTAACCGGCATCTCAGGAACTCTTTTTTACCAGCAAAACTGGCACTGGTCGAGCATGATGGAGTGCGTCAACCTGACGTTGTGGGCTGAAGGCGCCGGACGAGCGCGCTGGTTAGCGTTGGATCCCTCCGAAGGCATTGTTCGTGCCGAGGATGAAGTAGTCCTCAATGTGCAGCTTAACGCCGAGAATATGGAAGACGGGATTAACTACGCAAACCTTGAGATAGCACTCGACAGTCTCGACCAACCGATGCTTATAGTTCCGATTATAATGACGGTTGGACTGCCAACGGCTGATTTGAGCGGAGTTGTAACCGATGAAGACGGCGGAGCGCCAATTGAGGGTGTATTGATTTCGACGACTCCCTTCAGCATCGGGCGATTCAGCGACGGTGAAGGCGCCTGGTCTATCGGCGAACTTCCTCTGGGTGAATACACCCTGACCTTCACCGCGACGGATTACCTTCCTGCGACGCTGGACGTCGACTTAGGGGA
>CAZCEM010000619.1:0-1745 GCA_964497555.1 uncultured bacterium | reverse complement strand
CGCAGGATCATCGCCATAGACCGCCAGCCCGGCGCGTCCGTCAGCCGCGAACGACCCGACACCGACCAATTTCCCGGTCGCGTCGAACGCCGCGATCTGATCGCCCTCGGCAGGGGCAAATCCGGCAACCGACTTCACCAGCACGCTCATGTTGTGGTCGGACGCCACCGGCATCAGCCAGTGACCCGCCGTCTGAACCGGCTTGTGAACCGCCGCAATACCGGCGCCCTTCGCAGGATAGGTCAGCACCACGTTAGCGTCAACGTTGATGATGTAACCCTGTCCGGGGGTTAGATCGGGCAGATTCGACCAACCGTAAGCCGGTGTCGCAAAGTTGCCCGCTCCGTCCTTCATCACCACGATATGATCCGCGATAGACTGCACGCCGTAGAAGTCAGGCGCCTTGACCGACAGATCGTAGTCGGGATAGTATGCCACGAAGTTAGTCCCCTTGGTCAACGGGATGGGGCTGCCACCGAGGAACGGCGCACCGCTCCACTTTCCGTCAACCGCGGAATCCACCTTCACCCAATACGCCTTCGTCAAATCCCAGTAAGGAATGTTGTTGAAGCCGTACTGAGGTGCATAGAAGTGCCCCATGTCGTCCTTCATCAGAGTGACGTGATGCGCTTGCTCACCCTTAAGGTTGTCGGTCATTTTGATGATGTCCGGACCGTGGGTTTCTCCCTGTTTGTACATATTCGCACCGGGGGCGACGTTCAGAGAAATCAGGTTCCAGCCCGCCTTCAGGCTGATCACCTGCTCTTCATTCACCCCGCGGGAGTTGCCGTTGATGACAATACCGCTGTGTCCGTCTATCGCCCAACGTTCGTTCCCGCTGACGACCTTTGTCTCAACGTTCTTGTAGAGGACGTTGTGCTTCTGATCGAGCATCACAAACGTTAGTTTGTCGCCCGGTTTGTACCCTTCGACCGCCTGGGTCTGAGGATCATCACCGTAAACTGTCAGCGTCACAGGACCGTTATCTATCCACCGGGTAGACGCCGCGCAGACGTCACCGGCAAACGCGCCGATATACAGACCCTTCGCGCTATGTCCGTCGAAGGTAACGTTCTGAACGTCGAGTTTGTGAACCCGACGGGTCTTGGTTACCACCCAGTTGGGATCCGGCATCAGCGTCATCGTCACCGCAACCCGTACTTCAGGATTGTTGGAATCGTTGGTCTTAATCACGATGTCCTGGACAAACTTCTGTCCCGGCGCACCTTGAACCTTGCCCGCGTCAAGTTTGACGCTCACAACTTGGTTCTCGCCCGCTGCCAGTCTGCCGCTCGGAGGTGCAAGCGAAATCCACGAATCCTTCTGCGCCGCCATGCCGTCGAGGTACCACACCATCCACTCGCTCGCCAAGCCCCACTCGAACTGACCGTTGGCATGCAGATAGCCGTCGTTGGAGCCGCTGACCACGCAGTAGCCGTTGCCATAGCGATACATGACCATGACCGGCATCTTGATTTGGTCACCCTGCAAAATCACTTGATAGTAATTGCAGTTCTGGATCTGCTCCAGCGCCGTGACAGCGTACGCCGTGTGCGAGAACGCGGCGCCATGAAGCTGAGTCCCGACGTCCCAACCTGCCATCCGGATGAATTCATTCTCAGCCGGAGGTGCGACCACCGTTGCGCTGTTGTTGTAAACCTGGGCTGTGCGAACCAGACCGCCGGGATGTACCGGCGCCACGTTCCACTGGGTCGTGCCGGTGGACATGTAGTACACGCCGCCTG
>CAZCEM010000618.1:0-1746 GCA_964497555.1 uncultured bacterium | reverse complement strand
GGTAAAGAACTCCCTTTCAACCTGAATCAGGTGCCCCTATGCTAATCCCCGCCACCGCGGGTCGAGAAGGCGCCGACGTGCGCTCGGACTGCCTTGTCCGCATCACGCCGACCGACGCCGGCGGTCTCGACCTGACGGTCAACAGCAAAGTCGAATCCATGTATGGCGCCGCTATTCGCCGCCAGTGCCGCGAAGTGTTGGCTGAACTGGGCGTCATCAATGTTCAGGTCGTCGTAAATGACGCCGGCGCTCCACCCTTCGCCCTGGCGGCCCGGCTGGAAACCGCCGCTTGGCGCGCCGGCCTGACCGACAAACAAGCCATCCCGGCCGCGAAGCCCTACGCGCGCTACACCCTGTCTCGCGACCGCTTTCGCAGATCGAGGCTGTATCTGCCCGGCAACGACCCGAAGTACATGCTCAACGCCGGCGTCCACCATCCCGACGGCGTCATCCTTGACCTCGAAGACTCGGTGGCGCCTCCGGAGAAGGACGCCGCCCGTGCGCTAGTGCGCAATGCCCTGCAGCAGGTCAACTTCTACGGCGCTGAGCGGATGGTGCGCATCAACCAGGGTCCCCGCGGGCTGGAAGACCTCGACTGGGTTATCCCCTGCCAGCCGCATGTGATTCTCATCCCCAAGGTCGAAGACCCCGCGCAAGTCACCGCCGTCGAGCAACACATCTGCGAGCTGTGCAATAAGCATGCCATCGCGCCGGAAATCTACCTCATGCCCATCGTCGAATCCGCTCTGGGCGGCTTCCGGGCCCTTGAAATTGCCAAAGCTTCGAAGTACAACATCGGTCTGGCGGTAGGGCTGGAAGACTATACCGCCGACATCGGCGTGGTGAAGACGCTAGAGGGGCGCGAGAGCTTCTGGCTGCGGTCGGTCATCGTCAACGCCGCCCGCGCGGCGGGGATTCAGCCCATCGACACGGTGTTTTCCGACGTGTCCGACATGGAAGGCTTGCGGGCGTCGGTCAAGGAAGCCCGCGCGCTGGGCTTCGACGGCAAGGGCTGCATCCATCCGCGACAGATTGCGGTCATTCACGAAGCCTTCGCCCCCGAACCGGCTGAGATTGACAAAGCCCGCAAGATTGCGCTGGCGTTTGATAGAGCCGAGCGAGAGGGGCTGGGAGTAGTATCGGTTGGCTCGAAGATGGTCGATCCGCCGGTGGTCAAGCGCGCGCTGCGAACCATCACCATGGCGGAATCACTGGGTTTGCTGGATAAAAACTGGCGAGAGGCGCGATAAATGAAGCTGGAAATGGTCGTCAACGCCGCCGGTCGGGAAGTCCCCCGGCAGATTAACGGCGTCGAGCACATGCCTTATCAAGGCGTAGGCAAGTACAAACCCACCGGTCGCCGCGCCGCACCGCAGATTGCCACCTGCGCGAATTTCCCCGCCGATGGCAATAAAATCCAGCCGGATCTGTTGTCCGCCCTGCGCTTCTGCGGGCTGAAGGACGGCATGACCATCAGCAGCCACCACCACTTCCGCGACGGCGATCTGGTGATGAACCGAGTCTTCGATGCGGCGGCGGAACTGGGCGTTAAAGACCTGCGCTGGTTCCCCAGCGCCTCCTTCCCCTGCCACGCGCCTCTCATTAAGCACCTCGACAGCGGCGTGATTCACCATATCGAAGGCTCAATGAACGGCCCCTTGGGTGCGTACTGTTCCTCCGGCAAGATGCGCGGCATGGCGGTGCTGCGTTCGCACGGCGGGCGCTATCAGGCGGTGCAGGACGGCG
>CAZCEM010000617.1:0-1757 GCA_964497555.1 uncultured bacterium | reverse complement strand
CATACATAGGGTCCCCCCGGCATCATGCCGCCCGCGATGGATCCAAGCATGATACCTCGCCGTCCCGATTCAGTACCTATCCACTTTGCCAAGGCTTCGCGGGGAATCAGCACCGGCACCAACCCCGCCACCGTGAAGGCGAAGACCAGCAGCGGCAACACCTGCAGCGTCATGCGTCAGGTCGCGTTCAGACCCTGCAAATGGCTGCCGTCGCCCCTCCGGACAGCGATGACCACCAGCGTCAGCGCCAGCAACGCCATGATGGCGGTCGGGATGACCATACCGCTACTCCTTTTTCCCGAAGCCATAATATCCCTGAATTAGGAATTATGAACTATGAATGTTTAGGAATTTCAATGACTTACCTTAAATTTATAATTCATAATTATTTCCCTCTGAAAGAGACTTTAATCGGAACGCCTTCAAAGTTGAACCGCTCTCGTATCAGCCGCTCAACGAACTTCTTATACGCCACCGGCACCAGATTCGAGTGCGTCGTGAAGCACACGAAATGCGGTGGAGCAGACGACACCTGTGCGATATACTTGACCTTCACCAACTTGCCCTTGACTGCCGGCGGCGGGCGGTTGATGAGTATCTGCCCGACGGATTCGTTCAGCTCAGCGGTGGACACCCGACGTTCGCGGTTGTCGTGAACCTCCAGCGCCTTCTCCACCACCTTGACAGCGCGCTGCCCGGTCAGCGCTGATATAAACACCACCGGCACCCAGGCGAAATTCGGCGCCCGCTGCCGCCAATCCGCCAGCCATAAGTCTGCGCTTTTAGCGTCTTTCTCCACCGCGTCCCACTTGTTCATAGCCAGGACAACACCCACGCCCTTGTCAGCCGCTTCGTGCAGCAGTTGCAGGTCGCCCTTCGTCAAGCCCTCCTGCGCGTCTATCAGCAGAGCCGCTACCTGGCAGCGAGCCAACGCCCGGAGGGCGCGGAGGGTCGTGTAGAATTCAATCCCCTGCAGCCCGAACCTCTTGCGCCTCAGCCCGGCGGTGTCGATAAGACGGATCGACTTACCGTAATACTGGATGACGGTATCCACGGCGTCGCGGGTGGTGCCGGGAATTTCCGAGACCACCATGCGCCGGTCGCCGCACAGCCGGTTGACCAGTGAGGACTTGCCGGTGTTGGGCGCGCCGATTACCGCCAGCGACAGGCTTTCAGCGGGTGTCGGATACGGTTGAATCGGTTGGATTTCGCGTAGAATCTCGACCAGATCATCCAGTACCTCAGCGACTTGAAAGCCCGTCAGGGCGGAAACGGGCCGAGGCTCGCCCAGTCCCAGAGTGCCGGTTTCCCAAGTAAGTCCGATCTGGGACACGTCGTCTATCTTGTTGACCACCAGCAAGGTCCGGGCTTTCCGTCGAAGCAGGACTCGGGCCAGATTCTGGTCTGTTTCGGTTACGCCGGTCAAGCCGTCGATGATGAACAGCGCCACGTCAGCCTCTTCAGCGGCGATGAGGGTCTGCTCAGTGACAGCTTTCGCGAGTTCATCTCCTTCACCGACGGGCAGGTAGCCGCCGGTATCGACGAGGGTGAAGCGGACGCCGTTCCAGACAGCATCCGCGTAGTTGCGATCACGGGTGACGCCCGGCGCCGGATCGACCACGGCCGTCCGGCGCTTGAGAATCCGGTTAAACAGCGTCGATTTGCCGACGTTCGGACGACCGACTATCACCACGACCGGCAGAGGCATGGATTACCTTAGAAGATTGAGCTGAAACAGCGCTCACGTCCACTTGGAG
>CAZCEM010000616.1:0-1758 GCA_964497555.1 uncultured bacterium | reverse complement strand
ATTCCAGGAAGATTCGGCACCTGTGGCTCATAAGGGCGATCTCCATTGAGTGCCATTGTGCTGACTACCGAATTAAAAGTGCCCAGATCCTGTATTGCGTCTCCGAAACCGTTGGAGAAGTCAACTCGCACCTCCATGGAATCGACTATCACAATGGTCTCAGAAGAGGGATAAAAGCGAATGGGCAGAAAAGCCAGCGAAACCATCGGCTGCGTCCGAAAATACCCCTCCGCCAGTTCTGAATAATTGGAAGCCGGATACAGCGATGCGCCGGAATAGATCGTTGTGTTGGGTGTGAAGGTTTCGTCAAAGACAGCCATCCCTTCGCTGTTGTACGACACGGTTACTTCCGGCCAGGGAGCGACGTCGTGGTTGTAGAGGGTCACAGAGTTAAGCTCATTAACCGTGACCGTTGGGTTCGTGCCCACCGGCACTGCCAGACTCACCGTCACGGCGGGCAGCATGGGGTAACCCTCCGTTCCTACAGCTTGGTCCAAACAGAAGGTGAGAGCTTCATAGTCATCCAGATCGACGCCGGTAACGGTCCGAGACCAGACGCCAGGTGTGAAAATCCGGAACACAACATAGGAGTCATTCGACTCCAACAGCGTAACTTCCGGGGAGGCTTCATTTTAATTGCTGTTAGCCGTCACCCAGGTTTGCGCCAAAGTCGGGGAGCAAAAAACCAGCGCCATCAGAGAGACTGCGAAGAACAGTCGAGTACAGCGGTTCATGTTACCTTCCTTAACGTTTAATTTTGGTTGACTTACCGCACAATGGTTATTGCGCGGCTGGTGGTTCCACCGTCAGTATCCAGGCGCAGCAGGTAGGTGCCTGACGCTTCCGGCGGACTTAAAACCGTTCGTATCTCAAATTGACTATTCTCGTTGTTTAAAGGCAGCTTTCGCACCAGCCGCCCTGACAGATCATAAAGATTCAGCGACCGCACCCGCGACCTGGTAGCCAAACGTATAGTTACCAGCCCGTTGGTCGGATTAGGGAAGGCTTCAAACAGAGGCTGGGTGGGTGTATGAGCAACCTCCCCGGTAATTGATTCGATCAGGTCGGGATCTCGAGGGATAAAATCTGGCAGACAGTAGCAGATTTTGGTAACCTGCGCCCCGTAATCAGTGCAGTGGAAGATATCTATCGCCACGCCCCAGAAGGGATCCCACATAGTTGATTTAATAACGGCATAAAATTCACCCGCGGTCGGAGTGGTGATTATGGAGCCAATGTCCCAAGGATGATAGCCATCGGGAGCCACGTAGTCATACGGACCCTGGTCACTAAACTTGAAGACCTCCCGAATGTCCCGCCCCGAATCCCGAACGCAGAAGAATTGTCCCCATCCGGTATTGGTTTTCAGGTAGAATTCATCCCCGGCTCCGACCACCGACCAATTGATAAGACGTGGCAACTCCCCGCCGCTGATTTCTCCAGCCACCCAGGTGTGGCCGGTATCTGCGGAGAACTCCAGACGATTGCGCGCGTCGCGAAGGTAGCGGATCAGGTGTCCGTTGCGGCGGGTGAATAGAATTTTGAAGTCATGGCTATTCCAATTATCAATCATTTCGCTTGAATCCCAAGAGGCCCATGAATCTTCTGTCCAATACAGCCAATGCCTATCATCAGCAAAACCCCAACGATATGATTCACCTGCCCTCTCGCCGGGAGTTTGTTGTCCGATTGGTCCTATCGCGTCCTGCCAAGTTTCACCGGCGTCTTGCGAGACAAGGAAAACATATCGGAGAAAAT
>CAZCEM010000615.1:0-1759 GCA_964497555.1 uncultured bacterium | reverse complement strand
ACCCTCACAACAATAAGAGTCCACCATTCTGCATTCTGCATTTATCAAGCGGGACACTCGACGGACGCGGCTAAAAGAACTTAAACATCGCTTAAGAAATACCGCCTCTTAAATCGAAAATCCCCTCTGATCTAATTTGACGAATCTGAGGGGATTTTTCTTTATTGAAAAGGTTTATGATGAGTTTTGCGAGTCGTTGATTTTACTATTGACCGGCGCTGATAAATTCCTTATCTTACTATCGTCAGCGAGGCTTAAGACGTCTTGCTGTCATTTGTCTTAGCTTCATAGCGCTGCCCGTTCCAGTTTGGTTTCAATCCCTTCCTAATCCTTAAGGAGTTTCCCATGGCTATCAGACGCTTGCTTTATTCTCTGCTCTTAGCGACGTTGTTGTGCGTTATCCCAGCCGCGCATTCGGCGGTTGTTGTCGATCCATTCGGCTTCGCTGAGGCGATCGATGAAGGCGGACAGTCAGACGTAATAATGACGCTGAGCAACACCGGCGATGAAGACGTTGCTTTTCTCATCAGTTTCCAACTGGTCGAGGATGACGAAGGCCGCCTGGGTCCGCAGCGCGATAATCCGGGGGATGTTGTGGCACAGTACCAAAAGCCCTACAACATGGTTCATGGTCTGGCTTGGGATCCCGACCGCAATTGGATGTGGGGAGTCGGTTTCGAACAGCATCTTTACGCTATGGACCTAAACAACGATAGAGAGGTGGTGGTTGACGTCGGGGTCCAATTCCAGATGGCTGGTATGTTTTATCAGGACGGAATCATTCACATCGGCGGATGGGGCGGCGGTGCGAACAACATCTTCCGCTGGGATACGGACGGCAATGCTTTACAGCAGTTGGTCCTGCCTGAAAACCCAGGTTTGTCCTATATCGCGTGCGATGGGGAACACATCTTAAACAACAATTACAGCAACACCCAGATCCTCGTCTATAATCTGGACAACCAGCAGCGGGTGGGGACCATAGAATTCGGTCAAGCGACCAACGGCAACGGCGCTTGGTCTATCGAATGGGTGGCGGCTCACCGCAATGGGTCACTCTGGTTAACAGGTCTCGACCGCCTTTACCAATGCTCCGTTGACGACCAATGGAACTGCCGACTTGTGCAAAGCTTCGGCATTGTCAGAGGCACCAACTCCGCCATTGCCCACGACGGTGAGAACATGTGGATCGGCAAATTTGACAACCCATTCCAGGTCATCGACGACGGCGTGAGTGAATTCCATATGCTCACTTTCGAGCCTGAAACCGGCGTCGTTCCTGGTCAAGATTCCATGCCGGTTGTGATTCATATCGATACGGAAGGCGCGGAGGCGGGTCTCTACGAAACGCTGATAGATATCGAACTGTCCGAACCGGCAGGAATGCGGGACGACCCGGATCAATCATTGATTCAGCTTTCTGCGGTAGTATCGGTGGGCATCCCGACCAGCGACCTTTCCGGCGTAGTCACCGACGCTGCTGACAATCAGGCGGTGGAAGGGGTTGCCGTCGATATGGACCGATATTTAATCCGGCGTTTTACGGATAACGACGGCGCCTACGCCTTCACCGACCTGCCGCCGGACGGCTATCAGTTGACCTTCACCGCGACGGATTACCTTCCTGCGACGCTGGACGTCGACTTAGGGGAAGACATTGACGACGCCGATGTCGCCCTGCTGCACTCGCGCTGCCTCCCCACTCCCGATGCCGTCGCTGCTGAACTGGCGCCCAACACCAACACCCAGCGCGTCATCC
>CAZCEM010000614.1:0-1761 GCA_964497555.1 uncultured bacterium | reverse complement strand
GCTTGACTTAATTGAGATGCTAAGCTATAATAATGTTTAGATCCTTATCTTCAGCGGTTAAATCCAAAATACCGATTGAGACTGCACTGCGTTCCTGAGATACCCCCCCCAACGTGCCTGAATGCTGGTATTTTAGCGGTCACCCCAAAACAATTCTGTCAGACTCGACTGTTTTAAAACTTCAACCACACTCTTTATAAGGAAGAATGCGATGCGGTTTTCAAGTTTAGTTCTCATTTTGGCTGCGTTATTCCTGACTGCTTTGATTTCTTCAGCAGCTTGGGCGGAGGTTTCCGTCAATCCCTTAGGTTTCGCGGTGTTCTACGAAGATGAACCCGTCGAAAACGACCTCGTCCTGACCAACAGCGGCGACGAGGCGGTGGGATTCGAGTGCAAATTCCGCTCCGTCCGCCGCCAGAACGGCCGACTTGGCCCCTGGCGGGATGAACCCGGCGACGTAATCCAGGAAGTCCAGCTTGACTACTACTATACGCTGGGTTTCTCCTTCGACTATGAAAACAACATCATATACGCAACTCATACGTTGTCGGCTCGAATCGCCGGTTATGCTTGGAACGGGCGCGAGATAACCGAAACAGTAACAGACTTCGCCACCGGCGCGAATCCCGCCGGATGCGGTTACCTCGACGGCGTGTTATATACCAGCTTATGGCAGACGGGCTCTCTCCTGCGCTACGACACCGAAGGAAATGCCATGGACAACCTCGACCTGGGTTTGAACGGCATCATGGACATAACCGCGGATCCCGAAAACCAATTGCTGTACGTCGAAAACTTCATCGCCGGGGGGCAGCCGGTGAGCATCTACGTATATGACGCCGCCAACAATTTCCAACAGGTTGGCGTCATCCAGAATATCATCATTGACAACCACGCTGACTTCCGCGGACGACTTGATTACGCCATAGCGCACGAGGACGGGCATCTATGGTGTTCGCTGGACACCTGCGCCTATCAAATCAGCATCGACGAGAACTGGAACTGGGAAATAATCCAGCAGATTGACCTGACTGACGTTACCGACGTGCGCTCCTTTGCCCTTACCCACGATGGTGAAAATCTGTGGGTCAGCTCTATCTCGGAAGCCGACGTCAACAACCACACAGCTTACATCGTCGATGACGGCATCGTTGAACAGTCCTGGCTGACGGTCGAGCCTCTGGAAGGCGAGATTGCCGCCGGAGAGGAACTCGTGCTGCATACCTCCGCTGAAGCTGGCGAGCGCGAACCGGGAGTCTATCAAATGGAACTGCGGCTGCGGCTGTCAGACCCCGAACAGCCGGAAATCCGAATGTCAGTCATCATGTCCTACGAAACCCTCACCGGCGACATCCACGGACAAATCATCGACCCCACCATCGGCGAAGGAGAACCCGTGGCGGGGATAAAGGTCGATGTGGAAGGCTACCGGATGACCCGCTGGACCGACGAGGAGGGTCGCTTCGCCTTCGACTGGCTGCCGATGGAGCACTACGTTCTGAACATCACCGGCGAAGGCTACCTGCCTCAGACCGCCGAAGCGACCTTGGAACAGGGCAACGAGCAGGTTGACCTGGCGCTGGAGCTGGAACACTCCGAACTGGCGCTCTCCATTCGGGACGTCTTTGAAGCCCTGGCGCCGGGCGACAACACCGAGGTGGTCTTCACCGGCAGTAACGCAGGCAACAGGCTTCTTACCTACACCACCGAGCGCCACCTTGCCGGTGGGGCCGACGTGCCGCCCTGGACGCTGCGGGCTTC
>CAZCEM010000613.1:0-1765 GCA_964497555.1 uncultured bacterium | reverse complement strand
CCCGCTTCCCCTCCGGCGCGGTAATCTCCCGCACCTGGCTCTCGATAGGATTCAACTCCCCCAGCGGCTTGCTCAATCCCGCCCCTAATTCCGGAAATCTCCGCGCCGACACCAGCACCCGGCTGTCCAGCGTGCCGACCGCTTTGTTATAAGCGTCCACCGCCTTGGACAGGCCCGAACCCACGCCTGCGAAGTATTCGATGTACTTGCTCAAGCGCTCATACAACTCCCGCCCCAACTGCCCCACTTCTTCAGCGTTGCGGGTGATCTTCTCCTGCCGCCAGCCGAACGCCACCGCCTGCAGCAAGGCAATCAGCGTGGTGGGGGTGGCGATGATGACCTTTTGCTTGACACCGTATTCAATCAACCCCGGATCCTGCTGCAAAGCCGCGCTGAAAATCTGTTCACCTGGCAGAAACAGCACTACAAACTCCAGCGACCCCAAGCTGTCCCAATAGGACTTCCTGCCCAGATCGTTGATGAGCATCTTCACGTCGTTGGCGAAGTTCCTCAGGTATATGCCGCGTTGGTTTTCCTCGTCGAGGTCCCAGGCTTTGAAGTAGTTCTCCATCGGCGCTTTGGAATCGACCGCGATGCGCCGTCCATTGGGCATGTTGATGATCATATCCGGGCGCAGACGTCCGGATTCCGTCTCCATCGACACCTGCTGGGAGAAGTCGCAGTATTCAACCATGCCCGCCAGTTCGACGGCGTTGCGGAGCTGCATCTCTCCCCAGCGTCCGCGGATCATGGGCTTGCGCAGGGCGCGGGACAGGTTTTGAGCCTCGTTGCTGACGCGTTGGCTGGCTTGACCGAGGTTTAAAATTTTTTCGCTCAAGCCTTCGTAGGCGGCGACTCGCTGCTTCTCGATATCCTGCACGGCTTGCCCGAAGCGGTTCAGTCCTTCGTTCATGGGTTTGACCATCTCTTCGATAGCCCGGCGGCGGTGTTCGAGGTCTGCCTGGGTTTCTGTCTGGAGGGTTTTAAACTTATCGCCCGCCAGGCGGAGGAACTGCTCGCTGTTGTTCTTCAGCGACTCGGCGGACAGGGCTTTAAAGGCGTCGCTCAGTTGGGCGCGGGCTTCGTCCAGCAAGCGCAGTTTTTCGGACGACAGGCGCTGTTCGGCGGTAAGGCGCTCTTCCAGCCCGGCATTAGCGGCGGTGAGGGTGGTGACCAGACCGCGCAGGTGCTCGATTTGGACGGCAGCTTGGTCGGCTGACCGCTGGGCTTCAGCCAGCCGGGCGGTCAGAGCTTCGAGTTGCGCTCGGAGCGCGGCCGGCTTGCTCAGGCGGCTGCGAAAGAGCAGCCAGGCGAGGACAAAGCCCGCGGCGGCGGCGAGAAGGATGTAGGGGATCAAGGGGACTCCGGGGAGGAAGTAATAGAGCGTAGTTTTATCGACTATCTCAATTCCTCTTTTTAGATTTGAATTTTATTGAAGGTGAGTAATCATAGGAAACAAGATGACTGTCAGTACTCCAAATTCGGATTGGACGGTGTGGGTATTGCTCAAGACAACGCTCATATTCACAGATGCTGATTACATCACCCAATTCAATCCCTCCTTTCCCATATTCCTGATACGACCGCAGCCACTTTGGAAGAAGTACCTGCGAATCAAGTCCGCCTCCAATCGAGTAAGGAGCGTTTCCATCAAGAGCTGCTTGTATGTCCTCTGTAAATTTCTGGATCAGATCGAATTTTCTCCCGTTCGATGATCTTGAAATGGCGTTTCCCACCTCAATGACAGTGCCAAGCGGGATAATAA
>CAZCEM010000612.1:0-1770 GCA_964497555.1 uncultured bacterium | reverse complement strand
CATATTCCTTTGACGCCTTGCTTGCAATAATGACCTATTGATTGCGATTTAGTATCAGGAATAGAATGACCAGTAGATTATGCACTGGTTAATATATCCCCCCGCAGGGGGGAAAAGTTGGGCGAGACGCCCGACCGGTGCATTTCCCAAGGGCTACTTTCTGGGCAATGACAGCGGTCAGCGTTTTCAACATTCCTTAATCTGAATTATTGGACAGAATTTGAAAGTTCACCCTCCAGTTGGACCAGGGAACGGCGCAGGATGAGGACACCCTGCGCCGCCTCTTTCAAACATTTAAACTTTCAAACTTTCAACTTACTTCACCACAGCCAACTTTCTGCTCACCGCCTGACCACCCGCCTCCAGCCGCGCCAGGTACAATCCCGATGGCACACCTTCCGCATCCCACCATACTGTATGAACGCCTACTGCTTTAGTTCCTTGTTCCAACACGTCCACCAACCGCCCGTTCAGGTCGGAAATAGACAGCCTGACCCATCCCGCCACCGGCAGCCCGAAGGTCATGCGCATGGCCGCGTTAAACGGATTGGGGTAGGGTTCACTCAGATAGTATTCCGTCGGCAGAACCATCTGAACCGCCGCCTCGACCACTATGAAGCTGTCCGTCTCATAGACCAGTCCTTCTCCTTCAAGAATGTCCACCACGTCCATCCTGTCCATCCCGTCCATCCCAAGCCAGAACGCCTCCCCCTTCAGCAGCCCTTCGCGCTCCAGAGTGGAGGGCTCGTCCCCCCACACCGCCAATCCGCAGCGTCCATCCTCACCAACCACACCCTCGCCAACACAGACTCCTTGGGCATTCCAAGCGCTGACTACACCCCCGCATTCCGCCAGCCCGGTAATGCAGTGAATAAGAACGCTCATGTTGCAGCTTGACCTTGGAGAAAACGATTCAATGGAAAGACGTGCGGCCGCCCATGCCGCATCTCCTTCGGGCAGTGACGGATAGTTCAGCGTAACGTATTGATCCACGCGGACCTGATAACCTTGGGTTTCGCGCCAGGGAGGCATATTGGAAAAGTTCCAGACGGGGGATAAAAAATTACCGAACACGTTTTTAGCTATCAAAACATGGTCAAGGATCGGTGAAAGAACATAAAATTCCGGCGCGGAGGCCTCCAACTCGTAGGTCGGGAAATAGGCGATCATGTTCCAACCACTGAGAAGGGGGACGTCGGCATCGGCGGGAATGGGATTCCCGCTCCACACGGCCTGAAGCGTATCGTCAACCATCATCTGATACCCGCTCTCGAAATTCCAGTAGGGAATGCCGTTGTAATCCCAGGCTGGCGCGTAGAAGCGGCCTAGTCCATCCTTCATCACAATAATGTGATGGTGTTCCGCGTCTTTCCGCAGTTGCTCCGTCATCAGAATAATGTCGGGTCCGAGTTCCCCGCCTTCGAGGTAAAACTCCCGCGAAGGCGAAACGTTGATGGATATCATGTTCCAGCCCTGATTCAAATCAACAATCAGAGACCGTCCCCCGTCTCCGAAAAGCTCCACCTTCTTCACAGGTGTACGTCTTCAGATCTTATGGGACAGATTCAGTCTTTCTCTAAGGAGCGATTTGGTGTTTTCAGCATGAGTTTTCTAAGGCATTAGGCAATCTGTCATCCGATGATTTGAGGGCAGCCAGGCAGGGAGTTTACTCCCCGCCTGACGTCATCGTATTGATGAGTTGCCGTCGGCCTATCCTTCAGCGGGTTGCTCTCTAGCAGAGCCTACCTCCGTTTCAACCGACATTATAAT
>CAZCEM010000611.1:0-1774 GCA_964497555.1 uncultured bacterium | reverse complement strand
GTTTACCTCGCCTGCAACCTGTGGTACGTCGATCCTTCGGCAGTCTATAGCTTAAACTACAAACAGGGCGCCATGATTCCCGCCGGGACGGAAGTTCGTAATGTCCGCCTATTTCCGACCACCGGTCGGATCCACTTCACCGAGATGCTGCAAGGAAAGAACATCCGAATAGTTTTCAATCCCCAGCTTCATCCGAATGTATCTCTCCAAGACCTGTCCGACCGCCTGTTCACCGATAAAACGCTGTTGGAACTGACCGAGGGCATGACCGAGCAGGAAAAAGCCTGCGTCAAGACCGGCGAAGTTCGGCTGGGAATCGGACAAACAGCGGCTCTGGCAGCCTACGGCTGGCCCGACGACCGATGGCTTGAGGGCGATTCGCTCTGGCATTACTGCATCGACCGAGGGAGGGCGCAGACACTGCGCTTCGATGCCAACGGCATCTTAACTGCTGTGGAGGAAAGACTTTTGACGCCCGAAAGCAAGCCCCTGAAAACCGAAAGAGAATCACCCAAACCCTAAAAAGGACGCTCTGCATGGAAAAGAAATACCATGATTTTCTGGCGATGACCGACCTCAGCCGGGAGGAATTCCTGGGCTTAATTGAAGTAGCCATTCGCCTTAAAGACCAAACCAAAGCCGGCGTCTGCCCGCAGCTTCTCGCCGGCAAAACCGCCGGGCTGGTCTTCCACAAACCGTCGCTCAGAACTCGCATCTCTTTTGAGGTCGGCGTGAACCAGTTCGGTGGAAAAAGCCTGTTCATCACCGACCAGGAGATTCAACTTGGCGTCCGGGAGAGCGTAGCCGACGCCGCGCGCGTGTTGAGCCGCTTCCTTGATATAATCATCATCCGCACCTTTAAGCAGTCTGACGTGGAAGAGTTGGCTCGCTGGGCGGACATCCCCGTCATCAACGCCCTGACCGACTGGCTGCATCCCTGCCAGATATTCTGCGACCTGCTGACCATCCGCGAGAAACTGGGCGTGATGGAAGGCCTCAAGGTGTCCTACTTCGGCGACGGCAACAACGTCACCCGCTCCTGGATAAACGCCGCACGGCTGTTGAACATTGACCTGTGGGTGGCAACCTCGCCGGAAAACCACCCCGGACGCGAATTCGTCGCCAATGCAGCCGCAATCGGACGGGGACGCATCACAGTCACCGAAGATGCCCAGGAGGCGGCTCGCGGCGCAGATGTCCTTTACGGCGACGTTTGGGCCTCCATGGGCGAGAAGAATAAAGCCGCTGAGAAAGCGCACTCATTGGAGAGGTTCCAAATTAACCAGGCCTTAGTAAGTAAGGCGAAGGAAGGTTGTCTCGTGATGCACTGCCTCCCGGCGGAAAGAGGCAGGGAGGTCACCGACGAAGTCATCGACGGCGCTAATTCAGTGGTGTTTGACCAAGCCGAGAACCGCCTGCATGGACAGAAAGCCCTCATGCTGTGGGCGCTGGGAGAACTTTAAATAATAATTTAGGATCTGCTGAAAAACTCTTCTTTAGATTAAAGGCTATGCTCAAAATTGCCCCTCTGCTGTCATTGCGAACCTCTCCGCTGTCATTTCCCAGAAAATAGCCCCTGCGACGCGTAGGTCGGGCCTCCGAGCCCGACCACCAGTGTGCCGCAGGGCGTCCACAACCTACGGCTGAGGCGATTTTCATCTTCCGTGGTGGGGAAGCCACCATGACAATTCCCGCGAAAGCGGGAATCCAGCCAAAACTCTTTTCCCAGAAAATAGCGCCTGCGACGCGTAGGTCGGGCCTCCGAGCCCGACCG
>CAZCEM010000610.1:0-1777 GCA_964497555.1 uncultured bacterium | reverse complement strand
CTGATCCTCTGCCGCGGCCCCCTGTATTCCCTCCCCGCATGGGCTTCCCGGATGCTCCCGCAGCTCATCGGCGCTGAAACCCCGGAGAAGCTCAGCGACGACCGCATCGGCCGTGCCCTGGACCGGCTCTTCGATGCCGATCGCGCCGCCCTGCTGACCGAGTTCGTTCTGGGCCTCATCACGGAGTTTCGCATCGGCTTGAAGCAACTGCACACCGATGCCACCACCATCACCCTCAGTGGGCTGTACCGCGAGGCCGACGGCAGAGCCGTGCGTGGACAAACGACGGTGAAGGCGGCTTTCGGCCACAGCAAAGACCATCGCTTCGACCTGAAGCAGTTGCTGTGGTTTCTCACCGTCTCGGAGGACGGGGCGGTGCCGGTGCACTTCAAGGTCGCCGATGGCAACACCTCGGAGAGCCGCACGCACATCGACAACTGGCGCACCCTGCGTCAGCTGGTGGGTTCGGCCGACTTTCTCTACATCGCCGACTGCAAGCTCTGCAGTCGCCGATCTCTGTCCTACATCCGCGCTCAGGGCGGACGGTTCATCACCGTGCTGCCCCGTAGCCGCAAGGAGGATGCCTACTTCCGCCACTGGCTCGCCGGCCATCCTCCCGCCTGGCAGCCGGTTGTCAGCTATACCAATCCAGTGACGGGGGCGGTTACGGATGTCGTACAGGCGATGGACTCCCCGCTTCCGGACCCTGAAGGGTATCGTCTGATCTGGTATCACAGCTCCGCCAAGCAGGATCAGGATGCCGCTTGGCGTCAGCAGCAGCTCGAACGTGCCGTGACCGAGCTGCAACAGCTGAAGCTCAAGGTCGAGCGATCGCGCAGCCGCTATACCACTCGCGCGGGAGTTGCCGAGAAAGTCGAGCAGATTCTTGCGCACCGTGGCGCGCAGCGATGGCTGCGCTACCGCATCGAGGAGCGGCAGGAGCGGCGCTTCCGCCAGGAGCACCGCGGCCGTCCGGGCAAGCAGACACGGTGGCGCAGCTCGGTGAAAGTCCGTTTTGCTCTGAGCTGGGAGCCCTCGGTGAAGGGCATCGAGGAGGATGCGTTGCAGGACGGCGTATTCCCCCTGCTGACCAACTGCCGAGAGCTTTCGATGCAGGAGGTGCTGGAGGCCTACCGCTGCAAACAGCCGACGATCGAGAAACGCCATGAGTTACTCAAGACGGTGTTGGAGGTAAGACCCCTCTTTCTGAAGAACATCAGTCGCATCGAGGCGTTTCTGTTCCTGGAGTTCGTGGCCCTGGTCGTTCATGCGTTGATCGAGCGTGAGATCCGCCGGGCCATGAAGCGCGCCAGGATCACCAAGCTTCCGCTGTATCCCGAGGAGCGCAACTGTGCCGCCCCGACGGCGGACCGGATCTTCGAGCTGTTCGCGCAGCTGCAGCTTCACCAGCTGCGGGACGGGTCACGGATTGTGAAGGCGTTTCAGCCCGAGCTGTTGCCGGTGCACAAAAAGATCCTTGAGCTGTTGGGTATCCCTGCCGCGGCGTTCCGCCGAGAGCGCGCCTGACCTACGATGTGCGCGCCCGTAGGGGGGAGATATCGAGAGCCTGACCTGCGGAAAATAGGTTGAAGGGCTTGGTCAGCGCCGCATTCATGCCCGCGGCCAGGGCGCGCTGCAGCTCCTCGCGCTGCGCGCTGGCGGTCACGGCGATGATCGGCGTGGCGACCCCCGCCTCGCGCAGGGCGCGGGCCGCCTCGTACCCGTTCATCGTGGGCATCTGGAGGTCCATGAAGATCAACGCGAAGGGCGGCTGTCC
>CAZCEM010000609.1:0-1799 GCA_964497555.1 uncultured bacterium | reverse complement strand
CTTCATCACCGAGCCAGGCTTCCTCTCCCGCGTCGATGGTAATCTGGTCCATGGACACCCGGCCGACAATGGGACAGCGGCGGTTCTTCAGCAGCACTACACCGCGGTTGCCGGCAGCGCGGGGAAAACCGTCCCCATAACCTATCGGCAGGGTGGCGATCCAGCGGCGGCCGGGCGAGGTCCAAGTTGCTCCGTAACCGACCGTCGCGCCCGCCGGCGGTCGTTTGACAAAGACCACCGGCGCTTTCAGCGTCATAACTGGATCCAACGGCAGCCGCCCCTCCAGATGCTGCGACGGCGCCCAGCCGTAGAGCATAAGCCCCGGTCGGACCATGTCGAAGCGCGTTTCCTCAGGAATCTGCATGAGCGCCCCGCTGTTGGCGGCGTGAACGAATTCAGGGACCACTCCAAACCGTCGGGCGGTCACCAGAGCCTCGTGGAATCGCTCCAGTTGCAGCCGTGTGAACGTCAGTTCGACCTCATCGGCAGTCGCAAAATGAGTGTAAATGCCTCGAACGTCAATATGCTTCCAATGAGCGAACTCCTTGAAAAGCACCTCAGCGGTCAGCCAGCTTTGACCGATGCGGCCCATGCCGGTGTCGAGCTTGACGTGAACTGAGACGTGCTGCCTTCGCGCAGCGGCGACTTCCTCGACATGACGCCCTTTCCAGACCGACGAAACGGTAATTTCGAGATTATAATCCAAATAATGCCGAATCTGCTCGTCAACCAATCCGCCCATGACCAGAATGGGTATGTCAAGCCCTTCGCGGCGCAGCAGAATGCCTTCCTCGAGAAAACTGACCGCCAGGTGGTCCACTCCCAGCCGCGCCAGTTCCCGCGCCACCGCCATCAGTCCGTGCCCATAGGCTTCCGCCTTGACCACCGCCATGATTCGAGCGTCGCCCGCCAGCTTGTGGACAATCTCAAGGTTATTCCGCAGGGCACCGAATCGCACTTCCGCGCGGGTAGGTCGCAGTGATTTTGGGTCGATGTCTATGGACTTCTCTGAAAAAAAGGAGGACAGACATGTCGGTCAGTCCTCCGAGTTTTTAAAAGAGAGGCAGGAATGCCTATGGTGCTGCTCATGCTGCGTTGCGTTCAATTATCCAAGTTTAGAGTTCATGATTAAAGGGCGCAAGCCGACGCGTGAACTCTGAAACTGTCTGCCTGAAGACTAAATAGCATCAATAGGCATTTTCCCCAAAGTCAAATCGCTCCCGCGCGCCCCGCCAGCCGCCGAAGGAGGCCCGTCTGACCGACGTGGTAAGCCTCATGGAAATGCAGGAAACGCAGGCTGTCGCCCAGCGAGGGAGCAGTTTCCCCCTCATCCTCCGAGCCCTCCGCTCGGTGAAGCTGTTCAGCCGTGAGGCGCTCCAACGCTGAAATCAACCGCTCCTGAGACACATCCAAAGCCTCTTTCAATCTCGGCAAGGGCGTCCAGGATTCAATCTCGGACGGATTGACACCTCGCTGATAAGCCTTTAACTCCTCTTCCGTCAACACCGACGGCTGTCCGACCATTTTAAGAATTACATCCCGCGAAAACACTATATGTCCGAGCACCCAGTTGAGGCTGTTGCCGCCCGGTTGGGGTGCGGCCTCGGCCGCCGCTGCGTCGATGCCATCCAGATTCGTCTGCAGAGCGCGGTAGTTCCAATCGAACATGCTGACGAGGTCTTGGGATTTCATATCTCTCCTTAGGGGCTGTGGGATTCAGGTTTCCTGCCTTCGGCGCATTTTCTGGATTCCAGCTTCCGCTGGAATGATGCGCCTTCGGCGCATTTTCTGGATTCCCG
>CAZCEM010000608.1:978-1807 GCA_964497555.1 uncultured bacterium | reverse complement strand
CGGCATCAAAGGCGGCGTTGGTCGTTCCACCGCGTTGGTCATCTGGGCTTGGCGCAACCAGGCATTCCAGACGCGGTTGAGTTCGGCAAAACTCAAGGAGCGCAGATCAAGATCTTCCTCGCTGAGAAAGGCGTCCTTCATGGCAGGGGGCCATTTATGTTCATGCAGCTAAATGGCTAACAGCTTGCTCCCCAGTAACTCGACAATTATGGACACGAACAGAGGGAAAGGTGGATCGCGCCGTCCTGGCGCGATTTCCGGTTGGGTTATCGCGATGGAACCGGAGTCCGCCGTGGCGGACGTAGATGGCCCCCAGGCAAACATCGCGATCCACCTGCCTCAAAACGCCCCAGTTACTCCCAAACCACACCCGCCGCGCGCGGGTTCATGGACTAAGTGCGAGAATCAAAAGGCGAGCTTGGCGATGGCGACTAGGGCGGCAATCTGGCCGATCCAGAACAGGAACATCCATTTGATGATTTCGGCTTTGATGTCGGCGCCATCCTGTTTCGTCATCAACCTTTTGCTGAGGTCTTCCTCGTGTTCGCGGAAAGCCAATTCAAGACTCTCAGCGATGGCACGGGCCTTGGGTGGCTCGATTTGAGCCGCCTCCAGAATGGAAAGTATCTTGGTTGTGCTCATGCCTTTTGGAACTTCTACCTCTGCCCTGTTGGGTCTGTCAAATTGGTCCTGAGAAAGCTGCGCTCCTTTTAGCTCTCTACCCCAGCCAGCGTCCGCCTGAGGCCCTCCTCCATAGCGAAGGGCGGGGTCCAGCCGAGGTCCCGGCAGATGGGTCCGCTGTCGACATAGAGCGAAGAGGTCAATTTCC
>CAZCEM010000608.1:0-968 GCA_964497555.1 uncultured bacterium | reverse complement strand
CTCCGGAAATGGAAAAAGACGCGCACGGCTCGCGGCACGGCCGCCATCAATGCACTCAGGTTTCAAGTTTCCGGCCTCAGCCCTCGCGATCTGCTCGATCAGCTCCGCTGTCGAGAGATCGACCCCATCACTCGGATAAAAAGTTTTTCCAAAGGCTCTGGGACTGCCCAAGCAAGTGGCGACTAGATCCACGAGGTTTTCGAGGTAGATGAAACTGCGGCGGTTGCGCACAGAGGCAAGCGGGAGCGGGATTCCAGTTTGGACCAGCTTCACCAGCAAACCGAAGTTTGCTTTGTTGCCCGGACCGTAGACGAGCGGCGGGCGAAGGATCGTCCAGGCGCAATCCGAGTCGGCCAAGACACTCTTGATGGCTTCTTCTGCCACCAACTTTGACCTTCCGTAGGACGTCACAGGCTGGGGGATGGTTTGATCTGTCAACACATTGTCTGATTCGCCGGCAACTGCGTGGCAGGAGCTGAGAAAGACAAAATGCTTCACGCCCGCACGGGCACATTGCTCTGCCAAGCGACGAGAGCCCTCAGCGTTCACCCGCAGGTATTTTCTATCCGTCTCGGGGTCGGATTTTTTAGAGGAAACATGCGCCAACCCGGCAAGATGCACCACAGCATCGACATCGGCTAAAGCCTCGCTCCAATCCGCCTCCGGTCCAAGTTCAGGTGAGCGGACATAAAAAATCCCGGGCTGTTCGACCCGGGAGCGACTGCAGGCTGTTGCCTTGTGGCCGACATCACGCAACTTGTCGCAAAGGGAACCACCGATAAATCCTGCTGCGCCGGTGACGAGGACGTTCACTCGAAGTGCTCGGTTTCAGACATTAGGTAGGCCGGACGAAGAGGGTTTTGACGAAGATGTTCTCTCTTCGAGCAAGCGCCCCAGAAACTGGCTGAACAAATTTTCGACACGACTCGCCTGGAAGGATGCTACGGCGCGTCCATACGCGTTTTTGC
>CAZCEM010000607.1:0-1810 GCA_964497555.1 uncultured bacterium | reverse complement strand
GTTCCGGCACTATAGCCGCCTGCTCGGCGTTGACCGAGATGGCAAAGGGGATGACGCTGACTGAGGCGAAGGAACTGTCCCCTGACGATTTAGCCGAATACCTCGACGGCATCCCGGAGAAGAAGCGCCACTCGGTGGAAATCGCGGTGGAAGCGCTGAAGAAAGCCGTGACGGAAGTAAAATAATTATACTTGAATCCGTGTCCATTTCGTCCATCATGTCCATAGATTACATAACCGAACGCCTAAACCTGAGCGCCCCATGAACCTGCACCGCACCTGGATAGTCTTCTTCAAGGAATTCCGCGACATCATCCGCGACCGGCGCACGCTGATCTCGATGGTGCTGCTGCCCATTCTGCTGTTCCCTGTTGTGATGCTGGGCGCAACCTTCATCATGAAATCCCAGATTGAAAAGGCGCAGAAGAAGGTGTCCAAAGTCGCGTGGATTGCCCCCGACAACATGGATGACCTCCGGCAGATAGTAGCTCAGATTCCTGACATCGTCGTAATGCCGGGCACGCCTGATTCCGCTGACGCCGTGAGCATGATCCGCGGGCGGGAGTTGGTGGCGCTTCTGATAGTCCCGCCCGCGTTTAGGGACTCGCTTGACGCTGTTCTTAACGATAATTCCCAAGCTGAAGCCCCGGCTGTCATGATATATTCCAATCAAACCCGCACCCAGTCTGAATTTGCTGTGGAGCGCATCATCAACGCCTTGCAGTCTTGGCGCGCCAGCCTGACCGAGAATTCCCTGAAGCAGCGGAATCTGTCGCCGCAACTGGTCAAGCCCTTTATGATAGGCAGCCACAACATCGCCACACCAAAGGAAATGGGCGGCTTTGTCATGGGCTCGTTCCTGCCCTATATCTTAATACTCATGGCGCTGACCGGCGCGATGTATCCCGCTATCGACCTGACCGCCGGCGAGAAGGAACGGGGCACGCTGGAAACCTTGCTGGTTTCGGGAGTGGCGCGGCTGGACATCGTGCTGGGCAAGTTTCTGACCGTGTTCTCAGCTTCGCTGATTACATCGGTGCTGGCGGTGCTTAGCCTTAGCCTGACCGGGCTTCTGGCGCTCAAGTTTTTACCGGAAGCCGCGGGCAAGTTTGAGGTCAATCTGGCAGTTATGGACGTCGCGCTGATGATAATGGCGATGCTGCCGCTGGCGGTCATCTTCTCCTCCCTGTTGATGTCCATCGCCTTGTTTGCCAAGAGTTATCGGGAGGCTCAGAGTTACATCTCGCCGCTAATGTTTCTGGTCATCTTTCCGGCGATGGCTTCGATGATGCCCGACATGGAAAATTCGCGTCAGATGGCGGTAATTCCAATAATGAACGTATCGGTGCTTTTAAAAAACGGTCTGGCGGGGCACATCGACCTTACGGCGACGCTGCTCACCATGGCGATAAATCTGACGCTGGCGGCGTTCTGCCTGTATCTGGTGTTGAGGATGTTCAAGCGTGAATCCGTCCTTTTCCGAATCTGAACCCGTTCCCTTGATGCCTCCCGCGCCGGAGGACCAGTCGAGTTTCGTCTTTATGAGAGACCTTAGACCGCTGCGGCGGATGCTGCGCCTTGCGGTCATCGGCGGGTCGGGGTTGGTAGGAGTGACGCTGCTGCAGGTGCTCAAAGAGCGCGATTTTCCGTTGAGCGAACTGCATCTATTTGCCTCAGTAAAGTCAGAGGGCCGATGGCTGGATACTCCTTTCGGCGCATTGCCGCTGGAGACGCTGCGCGCCGGCAAGCTGCCGTCGGTGGATATAGCCTTTATGGCGGCCGGCGCCGCAGCGGCAAAGCGCTGGGGCTGG
>CAZCEM010000606.1:0-1815 GCA_964497555.1 uncultured bacterium | reverse complement strand
AGTTCGGCTTGACGGGGGCGTATCCCAATCCCTTCAACAGCGCGGTGCGATTGGATTACAGCCTGGCCGAAGCCGGCAGGGTCAACCTGTCCATCTATGATTTAAACGGGCGCCTGATTGACGTCGTCGTGAACAGCGAGAAGTCCCTCGGCGTCCATAGCGTCCATTGGAACGCCTCGGCACTGCCTAGCGGGGTGTATATCGCAGCGCTGAAAGCCGGGGAGCGGGCGTCGAAGGTGAAAGTCACATTGGTTAAGTAAGCAGGAAAGTTCACAAGTTGGAAAGTTGGCGCAGGATTTGGTTGTCCAGTGCCAGGTTTTCTTAGAGCAAGATATGGCTGTTAGACTGAAACTCGACTCGTAGTGAGTTTAAATCTGCGGTCCATAAGTTGATAAAAGTAACATCGTAACTTCAGGAGGAGCCGTGCGATACGGAGTTCTATTGTATTCCTTAGCGCTTTGTCTTAGCATCTTTGGATGGCTCGGAATAGCGCAAGCACAGTTAACCGCGTACCCAATGGGCGTTTCCGCCCGATTTGCGGGAGATGATCGCTCGGATGATTTCACCATTTCGCTCATTAATGAAGGTGATGAGGAGATTTCTTACGAGGTGAAGATCGACGTTCGCGATCTGGATGAAGCCCTACGCCCAGAGGGACCACTGCGCGATCCGGTGGAAGGTCAGCTCGCTTTATTCGAGGACACTGCCACCTGGGGATGGATTCAGAATATTGTTTTCCCGCGTATCCAGAACCTGGACTATCATGCTTACACTCAAGCCAACGATCTTGCCAACGCCGATCTGGACGAGTTCGACGCTATCTGGGTGGTGGGCACGGACCAGAGCGATGCCTTTGTGCAAGCCTGGAACAATAACCTCGCTCGTTTTGAAGATTACATCGACGGCGGCAAGGTGATGTTCGTCGAAGAGGGCTGGAACACCCGCTGCATCGGTGCCTTACCCGGGGGTCTGAATGAGACGCGGACGCCGCAGGAAGGCATAGTCAACGTCGAACCTCAAGATAACTACATGATCAACGAGATGGGCTACCGCCGAGGTCAAGCTGTTGAGTGTTTTAACACTACCCATGTAGTATATCCTGTCGCGCGATTAAATGCCATTGACAACTGCGATTGGTATCAAGTGATCCTGGTTGGAAACTCCACCGGCGAACCTTGTGACTTGATTTACCAATATGGGCGCGGCTATGTCCTGGTCTCCGGCGAACCTTCCGGTCATGTATGGCAGAATTACGCCGGGCAGGGACAATGGGGTTCGCGGGGAGAAATTCTCCTGACCTGGATGATGATGCTCAGCGCGCCTAACTGGATTATTCCTGATCCTTTGGAAGGCGCGGTCCCTGCCAACGACTCGGTCGATTTATTCGTCGGTCTCGATGGAACGGATATGGATGACGGGGTTTACTATGCGGTTCTGGAAATCCATTACGAACTGGGACAACCGGCGGTGCTCGAGATACCGGTGGTCATGTCGATAAATAGCGACGCCTTCCTGTTCCATGGTGAAGTAGTAGATGAAGCCACTGGTGATCCGGTCGAAGGCGCCAACATTTATGTCGCGCCTTTCCGTTTCGGTCGTATTACCGATCAGAGCGGCGACTGGAGTATCGAAGATTTCCCGTCAGGCGACTACCGACTGACCGTCACGGCTCGGGATTATCTTACCTGGATTCAGGAAATCGACAGCGAAGATGAGGATGAGATCGATGTGAACACATCCTTGCTGCACTCGCGCTGCCTCCCCGCCCCCGATGCCGTCGCTGCTGAACTGGCGCCCAACACCAACACCCAGCGC
>CAZCEM010000605.1:0-1823 GCA_964497555.1 uncultured bacterium | reverse complement strand
ACGTCCATCATGTAAGGCAGATAGTCGGGCACCCTGACGGTCAAGCGGTAACTGTCGGGAGGCAGGTCTACGAAGGCGTAGGCGCCATCGCCGTTGGTGCAGCGAGTGATTCTATATCTATTCAAGTCAACCTGACCGTCCTCGATTGCGCGTCCTGTCACAAGGTCTGTCACCACACCGCTAATGCTGGCTGTCGGGGTGCCCACCGAGATGACTGCTGAGAGTTCCACCAACAATGGATCCTCGTCCTCCGGACCGGTCAGGCTCAACTCCAGCAGGATGTTATAGACGCCGAGTTCGACGCCTTCCGTTTGCACCAGAATCGCGACGTCGGCAGCTTCGTGCGCTGTAATCACACCCTCCTTGGGCTCGGCAGTGAGCAAATGAAATTCCATTGCACCGTCGTCTATGTTTATCCAATCGCCGGCGTCGGTCGTGTACCAGAGCGTTTCACCGTCGTGCTCCAGACCATATACACTGGCGATGTTGGTGCGATAAGCGTTGACTATCTCCGGCGGATCGGCTGCGACGTTGATCTGATAGATGATACCTGGATCGCAGGACACCAGCCACAGTTGACCTTCTCGATGGTCAGGAACGAAACACATTTCCATAGTGCGGTTCGATTCGATTCCCTGGGCATTCCAACGACGAAGGACTTGCCCTTCTGGTGAGACAAGAAGAATCTGCCGAGCGACCTAAAGGGCGCACCAGAAGTTCTCACCATCCCAAGTCATGCCGAAGGGTTGGGCTTCCAGCCGTATAGTGCTCATTAGGCGGCCTTGAACGTCGATCTGGGCGAGCTGACTGTTGTTGTAATGGGCCACCCAGAAGGTCTGTCCGTCCCAGCAGGTTCCGTAGTAGTTATCGACTTCGGGGTCGAGTATGTTGCCGACTTGACCGTCGCGGGTGACCGGCGTCATACGCCAGCCGTCGTTCTGGTTTGAACCCCACAGGCGCTCGCCGTCCCAGGCGAGACCTATCCACCGTCCCTGCTGAACGCGAACAGCGCCGAGTCGGTCGCCTAATTCATCCCGAGGCGGATCAAATCGAAGCTGATCCTCCTCAACCAACTCGTAACTGAATTCGAAGGTGATGTCTTCATCGCTGGTATTAGTCAGGGTGAGTGCTGTCTCTTCCTGGCCGCCTTCCTCAACCGCCATCGCGAAGCCGAACGGTTCGACGACGATAGAGGAGCGCGCGCTCGGCGCGCCGCTGAGCAGCATGAAAAAGAGGACAATGCAAATAATACGTCTGAAAGCCATGGGGAACTCCTTTGTTTTTAAACGTAATAAAACCTGGATCTGGGGTAGGCAGTGCAATGAAGCTAAGGGCGACTGCATCGTCTGAAGGATTCTAAAACTAAGAATTCGGACATTTCCCTGTTAAAATAACTTAATTATTTAAAAGCCTGTGGTCAAGTAATATTTGGCTGTCATGTTAGTAAATTTAACTCAACTGGATTGGTGTCAGCTCGACATGTAAAACCACCCCACCCGCCCCGGCAATCCGGATCGGGTAGTATTTTTATTCGTGGAGGCGGCAGTTCCAACGTGTGGATTTTTCTCCTACCCGCGTAGGTGGGGCGAGACCGATGGGTGAATGACCAATATGTTACCTATGTCGTGATACAACTGTTACCCAGGCGTTGACATAGCACCGAAAGTCCGCCCGGCGCAGGCAGGGAGTCCCGCGCTGCCAGTGAACGGACAAGGGCTGCACCAGGGGAAATGATGCGCCTTCGGCGCCTACTGAGCACTGAGCACTGATTTAGGAGAAATATGTCCAGCAAGCTGGACATGCCACACCCTTGGAGGGCGGGG
>CAZCEM010000604.1:0-1823 GCA_964497555.1 uncultured bacterium | reverse complement strand
GTATTACTACATTTCGGCTGGAACAACCAACGGTGAAGGAATTGAGGATGGCGTTTCGGGGGGAGCAGGGAAGAAAAATCATTCTTTAGTTGACAAGGCGCTCATTACAGCCCGCCCTGCATGGGCACGGAGCCCGCGTAACAGACTCTACCGGTATTAAAATGGAAGACCTTTCCCTGCACATCCTGGATCTGGTGGAGAATTCCATTGAAGCCGGCGCTGGCAGGATTGATATAGAGGTCGTTGAGGATTTAAAAGCCGACCGGCTGACAATAAAAATCACTGACGACGGGCGAGGGATGGACTCGGAGGTGTTGAAGCGGGTGTTTGATCCCTTTTTCACCACCAAGACAGTGCGCAGGGTAGGATTGGGATTGTCGCTGTTCCGGGATGCGGCGCGGCAAGCCGGAGGCGACCTTTCAATTTCGTCCCAACCGAACCGTGGAACGCGGTTGAAGGCTGTTTTTCAGCACAGCCATGTGGACCGACAGCCCCTTGGAGACCTGGAACAAACGCTTATCACCTTGGTCGTGGGAAATCCGCGGATCCGGTTCCGATACCAACATAAACGGAATGAATGGAAGCAGCAATTCGACAGCGCTAAACTTGAGTCCGACGTCAAGCTGGATCCATTGGACCTGGTGAAACGGACGACCCTGATAAGAGAACAGCTTCGCCGGACAAACAAGAAATCAACAACTTAGGGAAAGCCATGGATTTACAGAAGGTGGACGCCATCGTCAATAAGCACGGCGCAAAAGCCGGCGCGCTGATTGAGATTCTATTGGACGTCCAAGAGGAACTCCGCTACCTGCCCAAGGAGGCGCTCGACCAGGTCGGCTCCCGCCTGAAAGTGCCCATGAGCCGAGCCTATCATTTAGCCACCTTTTTCAAGGCCTTCAGTCTTAAACCCAAGGGGAGGTACTGCGTCAGCGTCTGCCTGGGCACCGCCTGCCAAGTGGAGGGAGGCGTCAAGATACTTGAGAAGTTTGAGCGGGACCTCGCCATAACGCGCGGCGAGACCACGCCCGACCTCAACTTCAGCCTGGATGAAGTCCACTGCCTGGGCTGCTGCGGACTGGCGCCGGTGGTGGTCATCAACGAAGAAGTATATGGCAAGCTGGCGCTGTCCAAGGTTCCGTCCGTCTTGAAGAAATACACCAAAAAAACCGGGGGCGCAGAAGATGCCGAAGCTGAAGATTGAAGACTTGCAGCGAATTGCCGAGGAAGTCAAGCAGACCACCCTGCTCCGCGAAGGCGCTCACCGCGCGCGGGTGAACGTGCACATGGGAACTTGCGGCATATCCGCCGGGTCGCGCAAGATTGTGGACGCCCTCCTGAAAATCATGGCGGAGATGAACGTCAAAGACGTCTTCCTCACGACTTCGGGCTGCGCGGGACTGTGCAGCCGGGAACCAATGGCGACGGTGGAGGTCGCCGACGAAGCCCCCGTTAAATATGTCGATTTGACCGAGGACAAAATCCGTCGGATATTCAAGGAACATGTGATGGGGGGCAAGATCGTCACCGAGTACGCCTTGGCGCTGGGCAGCGAGCGAACTCATCTGTAGCATTATCCGGGAATTAACAGGAGGTTTGGGTTGAAACCCTATCGTCTGAACCTGATGGTATGCGCCGGCACCGGATGCGTTGCTAACCAAGCATTCGTGATAAAAGAGGCGTTGGAGAAAGAACTCAAGAAACGGGAATTGACGACGGAAGTCCAGGTGGTTCCCACGGGATGCAACGGATTCTGCGCCGCCGGTCCGCTCTTGGTGGTTCAGCCGGATAAGATCTTCTACTGCCGCTTGAAAGTGGAAGAC
>CAZCEM010000603.1:0-1826 GCA_964497555.1 uncultured bacterium | reverse complement strand
TTACTGACAGTTTTTACAAAAAATGCTCTTTTTTATCAGGAATTCAACCCATTTGTACGCAGAAGTCCTCGCAGCCGCGGTACATGGCATAGACGCCTTTTTAGTCAAGGTGGAGGTTCATCTTGACACGGGATTACCTCTCTACACGACCGTGGGGCTTCCTGATAGCGCGGTTCGGGAATCGCGGGAAAGGGTCAGCGCCGCCGTTAAAAACTCAGGTTTCCTTTTTCCACCGAAAAGGATAACCGTTAATTTGGCTCCCGCGTCGGTTCGCAAGGAAGGCGCCTCCTTTGATCTGCCGGTGGCGGTCGGTTTGCTGGGCGCCACCGGACAGGTTGACACGCGAGGATTAAATAAGGTAGTATTATTGGGCGAACTGGCGCTGGATGGGGCTTTACGGCCAATAACCGGAGCGTTGCCGACCGCCGCCGCGTTAAAAAAAAATCAAATAGGCGCCATCATCGTGCCCGCCGAGAACGCCGCTGAAGCCGCTATTATTGAAGGGATTCGGGTGTATCCCGTCCGAAGCCTGCGGGAGACAGTCTCATTATTGAACGGCGAGGTGAAGATCAGTCCGACGGCGGTTGATATTGATAAAGTCTTTGACAACAGTCTGCAGTATGACGTAGATTTCAGCGATGTCAAGGGACAGGAACAGGCCAAACGAGCCCTGGAAATTGCCGCTGCGGGCGGTCACAATGTCTTGATGATAGGTCCGCCCGGTTCCGGAAAAACCATGCTTGCCAAGCGTCTGCCGACGATTTTGCCAAACCTGAACCAGGAGGAAGCGATTGAGACCACCAAGGTTTATTCCGTAGCCGGCATGTTGCCGATGGGAAAGCCGCTGTTGACGGTTCGACCGTTCCGCAATCCTCATCATACGATTTCCGACGCTGGATTAATTGGCGGCGGACAGTCCCCTCGTCCGGGAGAAGTCTCGCTGTCTCATCTGGGCGTGTTGTTTCTGGATGAATTGCCCGAATTCCATAAAACTGTATTGGAGGTGCTGCGTCAACCGCTTGAAGACGGGCAGGTAACTATCACCCGCGCTAAATCCTCGCTGACTTATCCCGCTAACTTCGTGCTGGTCGCAGCGATGAATCCCTGTCCCTGCGGTTATTACGGACACCCGACGCGGGAATGCCACTGCGGATTCACTCAGATTCAGCGCTATCGCAGCAAGGTCTCGGGGCCTTTGCTGGACCGCATTGACATCCACATCGAGGTCCCCGCGGTGGAATACAAAGACCTGGCGAGCATTGGGGGAGGCGAGACTTCTCAAACAGTGCGCGCCCGCGTGATTGAAGCCCGCCGGGTTCAGCAAGAGCGGTTCCAACATCTCAAGCATGTGAACGTAAATTCCGATATGGGCTCTCGTGACATTCGCCGCGTGTGCCGGCTGAACGCTGAAGGCCAGAATTTGCTGAAAACTGCAATGGACACGCTGGGACTGTCAGCACGGGGATACGACCGCATTCTCAAGGTCTCCCGAACCATTGCCGATCTGGAAGGCTCGCTCGACATCAAACCCGAACATCTGGCGGAAGCGATTCAATACCGCAGCCTTGACCGGGAATTTTGGGAATAATGGACTGGAGGGGAACTGGCATTCTTGTATTGCCACACCAGAAGGAAGTTGTTTTAAAATGTCAGGTAGGTTTGAGTTGGTTAAGAGCAACGCTTCTCGATTTTATTCAACCGTACTTGCTCCTTCTGCAGGAACCCATAGTCCAGCGAAAAGTCAATAACTAGTTAAAGCGAAAGAGCTTCCGCGTGCCGCAGGATGTCCTCACCCTGTGGTTGAAGGGCACTATTATTATTAAGGG
>CAZCEM010000602.1:0-1830 GCA_964497555.1 uncultured bacterium | reverse complement strand
TTATTGTTCAATCAGTTCCCCTCCGGTTTGACGCTTTACTATACGCTGTTTAACATCCTAACGCTGGTGCAGCAGAAGCTGACGCCGCCGCCGCAATTGGCGCCGGCCGCGGTTGAAAAGGTGTCGTCTAAAAGGCGATGAAAGAAGCGGCTGTTAAGGGCTATTTGTCCGAGGACACCATCGCCGCTGAAGCCTCTCCCCCGGGGCGGGGCGGCATTTCGGTTATACGGGTGTCGGGACCGCAGGCGAAGAGCATCGGCACCCGGTTGTTCCAGCCGCAGATGCCGGCGCCGGGGCGTTTTAAATTCGGCTGTCTTTATCGACTCGGGGAGAGGAAGGAGTTCATCGACGAAGCGATAGCGTTGTTTTTTAAGGCGCCGTATTCCTACACCGGCGAAGACGTCGTGGAATTCAACCTGCACGGCAGCCCGGTGGTGGTTGAAATGGCGTTGGAAGAGCTGTACCGCGCCGGTGCGCGACCGGCGGCGCCGGGGGAATTCACCTGTCGAGCCTTCCTCAACGGCCGTATCGACCTGACGCAGGCCGAGGCTGTCGCCGACCTCATCGCCTCCGTCAGCCAGCAGGCTGCTCGTCAGGCGACTCGCCAGCTCGCCGGCAGCTTGAGATGCAACGCTGACCGCGCTTCTGCCGTTGTGAGCGAGCTGCTGTCCATTCTTGAGATAGAGCTGGATTTCACCGACAGCGACCTAGAAGACCAGCCGTTGGATACTAAACTGAGCCTTTTAGGGGAAGCAGAAAAACTTACGGCTGACATTTTGAGGGGTTATCACGCGGCGCGCAATCTGAGAACGGGTCTTGACGTTGCTATCTTGGGTGCGCCCAACGTGGGCAAGAGCAGCCTGCTGAACGCGCTGATTGGTGCGGAGCGGGCGATTGTGCATCCTGAGCCGGGCACCACGCGCGACATCGTGGAGGCGAAGACCGTCATAGCAGGCGTGGAATTTCGGTTCAAGGACACTGCCGGACTGCGAGCCGGCGCGGGGGAGGTTGAAGACGAGGGCATTCGGCGAGCCATGGATGCGGCGCGGCAGGCCGATATTATTATCCTAATGCGTTCAAAGGATCATCCGCAGCCGATTAATTATCTGGACATTAAAACAGACAACATAATAAATGTATTGAACAAATCGGATTTGAAGAAGAAGACAGCCCGGCTGCCGGGTGAGATGACGATTTCGGTGAAGACGAAATGGAACCTGATGCGGTTGGCCGGTCGTCTGGGATCTTACGCGCGAGGGTTGGAGTCAGCGGCGCTAGGAGCAGGCAACCGGGAGCGGCATTTTCAGTCGGCCTCCGCCGCGCGGGAAGCGCTGTATGAAGCCCGTCGCGGATTCATCTCAGGGATAGGTTCAGAAATCATCGCCGAAAGCCTGCGGACCGCTCTCGCGGAGTTGGATTCAATTACCGGAAAGAACCGGCTGGACGGACTGCTGGAGCAGGTGTTTTCGCAGTTTTGCGTCGGCAAGTAGGCGGAATGTTCCACGTGGAACAATCGCCGCGCAGGTTAAGCGTCCCGCTGGGGAAATGCAAAATGTAAAATGCAGAATGCAGAATACCGAATGCGCCGAAGGCGCATCAATCCAGCGAAAGCTGGAATCCAGAAGGACTTGGGCTGGATCCCCGCTTTCGCGGGAATTGTCATGGCGGCATTCTCACCACGGAACATGAAAATAGCCACGTTGCCGCAGGGTGAAGACACCCTGCGGCACACTTGTGGTCGGGTTCGGAGAGCCGACCTACGCATCCAAATCGCAATTTTCAAGAGAACCGTCATGCCGCGCACGGCCCAACAATCAATGAAAATAGCCC
>CAZCEM010000601.1:0-1832 GCA_964497555.1 uncultured bacterium | reverse complement strand
GCCCGAACTGTCCCGCCGCCTGCTGACGCGCTGTCGTCTGAAGCCCGGCGAAGTCTGGGTCGATCCGCGGGGACGACATAGAGTCGGCTGTCTGGACGCCGCTGACGCCCCGCAGGTGGAAGCCCTGATGGCCGGGCGGAAAGCAGCGCTGGCAATCCAGGATCCGCCTTACAACCTGGTGGCGTTCGAGGAGCGTCCATTGAAAGCCTTCGTAGATTGGTGCCGCCGGTGGATTCTGAACACCGAAAGCAGCCTCAGCGACGACGCCTCGCTGTACGTCTGGCTGGGCGCGGACCAGAGAGACGGCTTTCAACCCCTGCCGGACTTCATGCTGATGATGCGGGAGACCCCCTTTCGGTCGCGCAGCTTCATCACCATGCGCAATCAGCGCGGCTACGGCACTCAGAAAAACTGGATGGCCGTCAGGCAGGAACTGCTCTATTACGTCAAGGGGCAGCCGGTCTTCAACGTCGAAGCCGAATACACCGACATCCCGAAAATCCTTCGCGGGTATTACAAGGAAGTCAACGGCAAGCTGACCGAGAACACCGAGCGCGGCAAGTCCGACACCATTCGCGCAGGCAATGTGTGGGTGGATATTCAGCAGGTGTTTTACCGCATCGAGGAGAATGTATCGGGCTGTTACGCCCAGAAACCGCTGAAGTCCATCGACCGCATCATCCGCGCCAGTTCCAATCGGGATGATCTGGTAGTGGATTTCTTCTCGCATTCAGGCGCGACTCTCTTGGCGGCGGAACTCAGCCACCGTCGCTGCTTCACCATGGATATCGATCCGATTTTCTGCGAGATCACCATCCGGCGGCTGGAGAGATTCCGGGATACAGGCAAGCTGGGCTGGCAGAACGGACATCCATTTGAGGAGGAAGAGTACTTGCAGGATGAGCCGGATTTAAAGCGAATCGCGGTTGGGGAAGCTCCGGTTATTCAGCAATCTATGTTCTAAGGACGAGCCAATGGAGAAACTTCAGGAAGAACTCAACCGGCTGATACAGTCGTTGCCTGACGCGGAGTCATTTCAGGACAGACTTAAGACGCTGGTTTCGGTTTATCCATTCAATGAGTACGAGTACATTATCTCGACTTTGTTGACTATTGATCTGCTGACCTACGATGAATACATCATTCTCCGTGACGAATATACCGCGCGGAATATGTTTCTCTATGTCTTTGAGATCAGCGCTCCGCGCAATTTCGGCGAGGCTTGGGCGCAGGGGCAACTGAAAGGATTAGCTCCAGATTTAACCAAGCCGACTAAGAAACTGGACGCGAGTTATTCGGGGCAGTATGATTTTCTGTTGGATGGCTCGATTCGGATAGAAGTGAAGGCTTCCCGCGCGGTGGATTTTGAAAGTCACGAATCACTGACTAACAAAGCCTTGAATTCGGCGTCGTCCAAGCCGTTCGATATGAATTTCCAGCAGATGAAGCCTTCCTGTTGCGATGTGTTCGTTTGGATCGGGGTTTGGCGAGATGCAATCCGCTATTGGGTGTTAGCATCGAAGGAAGTTTTGGCAAATAAATACTACTCGGTTGGCCAGCACCGCGGGAATGTAGGAGAAGGACAACTTCACCTGCGGCATGACAACATCGAATCATTCAAGGGATACGAGGTTTCCTCGGATCAGATACTCAAGGCTATTCGACGGGCTTACAAGCGACAGAGCAAATAACGCGAGACACTTTTGCTGCGTGGAAGTGGGGAGATTGCTTCGCTTGCCTACGGCAGGCGAAGCAAAGACGCGCTTTCGGTGCGAGATGGATTCCAGCTTCCGCTGGAATGATGCGCCGAACGGCGCATGTGAAGCACACAT
>CAZCEM010000600.1:0-1832 GCA_964497555.1 uncultured bacterium | reverse complement strand
GTCCATCCTGCATCCGTTCCGACACTCATTTTACCGCAAACTGGGCTGGGGATTGGTCGGGAAGGTTGCCGCGCGGCGTTTTTCCCCGCGTTCGCTGCCCAATTTCCCGGAGCGCCGCGACGTTCAACCGGTCACAACCAGCGAGGATTTTGAAGCGGTAATGGCATGCTATGCGGCATTCGCGCTGCATCAGAACGGTCTGCTAACACGCGATGATCCTTACTGGTATGAGGTTGTGTTCAAGAACGCCACCTGCTACGCCTACCACGATCCCGAAACAGGCCGTGTCGATGGCTATCTGACCTACCGCTACCACCCACACCCGTCGGAAGTGTCCATCACGAGCGCTGACATTGAAATTTGGGACTTCGTCTGGAACAGCCGCCGGGCTTTGCATGGTTTGCTGGGCTTTCTGTCCGCCTTGAGGGATCAGATTGAGACGGTTGTATTACCCGACCAATCGAATCTCCCCCTTGAGCAGATCCTCTCCGAACCGCTGATGCCGCAGGGTCGTCGGACCCTGCTGCTGGGCGCTGAAACCGCCCACCTCGGCGCCGGTCTGATGGGGAGGATTGTGCAACTCCGACGCGCCCTGAAGACTTCCGGCAGGCTGGGGGATGTCTCCGGCAAGGTGAACCTGGATATCACCGATGGGATAAATCCCGCCAACACCGAGCCGGTTACGCTGGACGTGGATCAAGGCAAAATCGAGTTTGCCCCCCGCGGCCAACGCGCTGCGATAACGTTGAAATCCGACATCGCAGTTTTCTCGTCAATCTTCTGGGGCAGCCTCTCGGTGACCGATGCGGTGCTGCTGGGACTAATCGAGCTGGAGGGCAAAGGCGACGCCACTTTCTTGAAGCGGCTGTTTGCGGTCCCAGCTCCGATGTGTTTCGACCACTTTTAAGGCGCTCAAGATGGACTTTTTCGATCTGGTCAACATCTCCGAAGCCTATCTGGAACTAATAAATCCAACCAGCCCTGAAAAGATTCTAACGGTAGGCACGGTGCTGGGATTGAACGAAGAATGCCGGGTGATTGACTTCGGCGCCGGCTACGGCGAGGTGTTGTCGCTGTGGGGGGAGTATTTCGGCATTTCGGGACTGGGCATCGACATTCGTGAGCACGCCTGTCAGCGCGCGCGGAAGAAGTTGACCGAGCGGGGCTTTGGCGGACGGATTCGCATCGTCTGCGCCAACGGCGCGGAATACCCCTACGACAAAGGCACCTACGACGTGGCGGCTTGCATCGGCGCTTCTTTTGTCTGGAAGGGTCTGCTGCCGGCGATCAAGGGGCTGAAAGCCGCCATCCACTCCAATGGGCGAATCGTCATCGGCGAGCCTTATTGGCGAACCAACCAGGTGCCGCCGGAATACGCCCAATCCGAGAAGGTGCATACCGAACTGGAAATTCTTCAGCTTATCCGCTCTGAAGGTTTTGATTTAGAGTACATCGTTCGCGCCAGCGAGGATGACTGGGACAAGTATGAGGCCAACAACTGGTTCGGTCTGGTGCAATGGATCGAAGACAACCCTGAACATGCTGAGCTTGGGGAGGTGATTAATTTCCTGCATAAGATACAGGACGAATACTTCCGCTATGGGCGCCAATATCTGGGTTGGGCGATGTGGGTGATGAATCCGGTGCACTACTAAATGCAGAATGTAGAATGCCGAATGTAGAATGATGAGGGCCAGCTTTCACAGTCTGTCCGACAATTCCAACATTTGGGAGTAACGTTTCAAATGCGGTCATTTCCCAGAAAATAGCGCCTGCTACGCGTAGGTCGGGCCTCCGAGCCCGACCGCCAATCTGCCGCAGCCTAGCCTGAC
>CAZCEM010000599.1:0-1833 GCA_964497555.1 uncultured bacterium | reverse complement strand
TTTCTCCCTTTCTCCCTTTCTCTTTATATATGACCATTTGAACGCAATTTAGTATTATTCCGCACCGCCCGAAAAAATATTAACCTAAATTTAACCTCCTCATTTGTAATTGTCAAGATTTAACCGCGGTCCTCGCTCCCCTTCTCTTTTCTTGTGTCGTGCATTCTATTCTGGCAGGTTTTGCATACTTCCTTTGACATTCCCTCCGCCCGGTCGCCAAACCTGACCACGCTATGCCGCTATAGCCTTTGTTTTTAAACCTTTATTCTCTGGTGTCAATCCAGCCTCATCATCGGATCCGTCTTATTATACTGCAATATGCGTACCAGACACTTGCAGAATGAGCGTCTTTATTAAGGAGTGTCTTTTCTTTTTTACAACGGAGGTAATACATCGAAGACGCATCAATCCCGCGGAAGCAGGAATCCACTTCCCCCTGCTTGCAGGGGGGCATACGGAGTATTTTCATATTCCGTGGTGGGGAAGCCACCCTGTCAATTCCCGCTTTCGCTCGAATGATGTGCGTTCGGAATATTCTACATTCTTCATCCTGCATTCCCCTCACTCCTTCTTTCCCACCACCAGCAGGCTGTTCGCCCACCATCGAAACAAGCCCGCTATCAATCCATGCAGAACCCGCTGCCACGCTCCGAGATACATCGGCGGGAACTCCAGATATCCTCGTCGCGATATTGCCAATCCGCTCTCTTTCATAAGATAACTAACCTCATCCAGCGTGAAGCAGCGGTAGTGTGTCCCCAGCGTGTAAGGCTGCTCTATGTTCTGGTGGATGCTTCGGCGCAGAAGGAAGTGCTTCAGCATCCCAATCGTCAGTTGATTCGGCGTCGTAACCATCAAACGTCCGCCGGGTGCGACAATCCGCGCCAGTTCCCGAAACACCGGCAATGGATAAAAATTCAGATGTTCCAGCGTCTCAAAGAATAAGACCACATCGAATCCTTTATCCTCTAATGGAATGCCCGCTTCCAGCGACTCAAACAAAACCAGGTTGATTCGATGCTCCTCCGCCAGCCGGACGATGTGAGGCGCGGTGTTGAAGTAATCCACGTCCACGCCGGTGAGTTCAACGTCAGGAAAAATCAGCCGCAGTGCCAGCAGGCTGTGCAGTTCATGTGAACCTATATCCACCAGACGAGCGGGACGTCCGGCTTCCCGCTGAATCTCATCAACGGTGTTAACAACCTCATGCAAGGTTATTTCAAAGCGCCGTCGATGCTGCTGAAGATACCCGGTCGAATGCTCCTGCTCCGCCACTGACTTGGCAACCTGCGCCAATGCGGATTTTAGCTTGCCGGACATTAAACTCCTAATGCGTAGATCGGACCTCCGAGCCTGACCGTCGTTCTGCATTTTGCATTCTGCATTTTGCATTCTACACTGTCGTCAGCCTGCCTATCAGCATCTGCAGCGAGTTCTCCGTCACGCTCAGGAACGTGTTCGGATGCACCCCAATCCACACGATAAACACCAGCAGCAGCGTCAGGATGGCGAACTCCGTCCGCGTCAGGTCGGTCAGCTTCTTGTTCGCGTCGTGCTTGATCTCGCCGAAGAACACCCGCTGGTACATCCACAGCAGATACACCGCCGCGAAGACCACTCCCGACGCCGCGAAGATGCCGTACAGTACGTTCGCTTTGAACGCTCCCAACAGCACCAGAAACTCGCCCACGAACCCGTTCAACCCCGGCAGTCCGATCGAAGACAGCATCACGATCATGAAGAATGTCGCGTACTTGGGCATCTGCCGCGCGATCCCGCCGTAATCGGCGATCAGCCGCGTGTGCCGCCGCTCATACACTACCCCCACCAGAA
>CAZCEM010000598.1:0-1835 GCA_964497555.1 uncultured bacterium | reverse complement strand
CCCGTAACGCGTCGATGGTGGCTTTAGCGGCTCCGGCGTAGCCCGGGTCGCCGGTCCCGGCGGGAAACACCAGCGCGTCGAACCAGATATCTTCTTCTGGATAGCCGCATTCACTTGCCAGCAGCTCATGGATAGCCCGCGCCACCGTCAGCTTGCGTTCCAGCGACACCGCCATGCCCTGCTCGTCAATCAGTCCGCATACTAGAGCCGCGCTGTACCGCTTCGCCAACTCGGCGGAATGACGCATCCTTATACCGCTGTCTTCGAGGTTGACGGAATTCAACGCGGTTTTTCCCAGGGTGTTCTTCAGAGCGGCTTCAGCGACCGTCGGATCGTTGGTGTCGATGAGAAGGGGGATGCGCACCTTGCGCTGGAGGGAACGCAGCAACGGGATCATGTCCGCAGTTTCGTTGCGGTCGGGATTGGCGGCGCAGACGTCTAGCGCCATTGCGCCGCGGCGGGCTTGCTCGCGGCCTATCTCGGCGGCTTCGTCGAAGCGGTTTTCCGTTACTAGCCGCTTGAATTTCTTGCTGCCGATGGTGTTGGTGCGCTCGCCGATATAAACCGGGCGGTAGTCAGCGGCGAAAACCAGCGCTTCGCATCCCGCCAGGGCTGCCGGTTCGAGCCGGTCACGGAAATCGGCTCTAGGCGGCACACCTTGCAAGGCCTCCCTCAACGCCTGGATGTGCTCAGGCGTGGTGCCGCAGCAACCACCTACGATATTCAGCCACCCGGCTTCTGCGTAACGGCGCAGGATGGCTGCGAACCGCTTCGGCCCCACGTCATAGCGGCCGTTCTCGTCGGGCAGCCCCGCGTTGGGCCAAACTGATACTGGAAAGCGCGAAATCCGCGCCAGCGTCCTCAGATGATCGGCCATCAAGTCCGGACCCAAGGCGCAGTTCAACCCCAGAAAAGCCAGGTCATAGTTGCGTATGGTGTAATACCAGGCTTCAATGTCCTGCCCCGCCAGCATCGAGCCATTGGCTTCGACGGTGACTGAAACTCCCACCGGCGCGGCACGGTCGAGTTCGACTTGCGCGTCGGAAATCCCTAACAGCGAGGCTTTCAGGTTCAGCGTGTCCTGAACGGTCTCCAGCACCAGCAAGTCCGCTCCGCCTTCCAGCAGCCCGGCGGCGTACTGCCGATAGACGGCTCGGATTTCGTCGAAGCTAACTCCTCCGGTGATGGAGACGGAGCGGGTGCCGGGGCCCATCGAGCCCATCACGAAGACTTTTCGCCCTCCGGCATATCGGTTGATGGCTTCCCGAGCTAATCGAGCTGCTTCGCGAGCCACTTGCCGGGAGGGGTAGGGCGAGCGGAACTCGTCCAGCACGAGCTGCGAGCCGTTGAAGCTGTTGGTTTCGAGGATATCGGCGCCAGCTTCGAGGTAGCGACGGTGCAGGTCGATGACCGTTTCGGGTGCGTGGAAGTTCAGCATCTCGTTGCAGCCAAAGAATTCCTGCCCGCCGAAGTCTTCGTCTGTGGGTTGTGCGTCCTCCAGCGCGGTGCCGGTCGCGCCGTCGGTGATGAGGATGCATTCCGACAGCATCCGGTCGAGCGTATCTATGTTAAGGCGGTCCTCCTCACGGCTGAACGCCATGGGATTCTCCTAAATACAGGATGGCGAGATAGGTGGATGTCTCCTATGGGTCTTTCTACACTCTGAATTTAACTGAGGCTTACTACCTTCACCACTTTTCTTTCAGCGGCAGTCTCCGTTGCGATAAAAAAATGTGGGTCTTCGCTGTTTCGTGTGGGTAAACGTGATTCTTGAATCTTTTCTGCTGTCATTTCCCAGAAAATAGCGCCTGCGACGCGTAGGTCGGGCCTCCGAG
>CAZCEM010000597.1:0-1836 GCA_964497555.1 uncultured bacterium | reverse complement strand
CCTGCATCCCCCGGAGGACAACCGGTTCAGTTTATCAGGCCTGTGGGTGGACACGGATCCGACTGAGAACCGAGCCGTTCAGGACGAACCTGAGTTTCTGTTCAACCGCGCTGATCCCCGCTTCGAGGAGGTCATGTGCTATTATCACATCGACCACACCGCCCGCTACCTTCAATATCTGGGCTTTCATGACGTCCCACCTTCGCCGCAGCTTGTCAACGTCAACGGGCTGGACTTCGACATGTCGTTTTTCAGTCCTTTCACCGGCATAATCACCACCGGCACGGGGGGCGTAGATGACGCTGAGGACGCCGACGTCATCCTTCACGAATACGGACACGCCCTGATGAACGAGATAATCGGCGACTGGCGCGGCGGCGAGACGACGCTGCTCAGCGAAGGCTGGTGCGACTATCTGGCCGGGGATTACAGCCGCTTTCGCGAGCCGGATTTCGGCGCGGAGGATCTATTCAATTGGGACGGGCACAACGAATTCTGGCGCGGTCGGGTGCTCAATGCCGATTACAAGTATTCCGACGTGAACGGCTTGGATCCGCATCAGGCGGGTCAGCTCTGGTCGTCGCTGCTGACGGAAATCGCCCGCGGCGACGATAGAGATGAGTGGAATCTCGTAGTCTTCGATCACCTGACGCGGCTCGGCGACAGCGTCATGGTTGCTGACGCTGTAAGGGCGCTGCTCCAGTCCGACCAGGCTTTGACCGGCAGCCGCTTCCGACGGCGCATTGTGCCGGCTGCTGAACGGCGTGAGATTCTGCCGCACGGGCATTATTCTCCTGCCATCACCCACCGACCGTTGAAAGACACTGAGTCGCTCGATGCTCCGCGCGATGTCGAAGTCTCCATTGTCAGCGAGACGCCGCTGGATCCCGACCGGATCTGGCTGATATACGCCTTTGAGGGCGACGCTCCCGACACGCTGCCCCTGACGCCGGCGGACGGTGAGGACAGCCGTTATGAGAGTCGTATCCCGGCGCCCGGTGTTGAAACCGACGTCAGCTACTATCTGGTCGCGGTTGACACCTTCGGGGTGTTGACTGCCTTCCCGGCGGGGGCGCCTCTTTTGGGTTGTTGTTATCATGTTGGACCGGATAATGTGCCTCCGGTTGTCGCAGCTTGCGATTCGTTGACCAACACCGTCTTCCGTCACGGTGAAGTCAATTTGTCCGCTTGGATCTGCGACAACCTTGGAGTGGCCGACGCCAGGGTGCTCTGGTACGACTTCCGCAGGATACTCCGCGGTTGGGAGCCCTTGAATTTGGATCCTAACGATGAGGAGCGCTGGACCGGCAAGCTGCGCTGGGACATGGGCCCCGGCGAGGAGATATTTTACCGGATCCAGGCCACCGACGCCGCCCAAGCCGGCAACACCGGCTACTCAGGCTACCGCTCCATTATGCTTAAGAGCGAAGTGGTCATAGATGACTTCGAGAACGAACCGACCCGCTGGATTCTGAACGGCTGGCATCGGACGGAATATGGAGGACGCAGGAATTCCAGCGGGCTTGCCGACCGACCACTGGAGGGGATATCACCGCCTTGCCAAGCCATGGCGGAACTCGACGAGCGCTGGGACTTGTCCCAGTTCGGACGCTTTCGGCTGTTCTTCTGGGAATCCCACCATCTGGACGCATTCAGCGGAGAAAGCGGAACTCTGGATATCAGCGTTGACGAGGGCGCGAACTGGGAGGTTCTGCTGCAGGTGTCGGGAGCGCAGGACTGGTGGGTGCGGCGGGAGGTTGTTTTAGACGATTACGGGCGTCAGCGTCGATCAGCGCAGCTGAGGTGGCGGGTGGAGACGCCTGCTGACGCGCAGCC
>CAZCEM010000596.1:0-1847 GCA_964497555.1 uncultured bacterium | reverse complement strand
GTCCCAACTCCAGCGCCGGCTCCAGCGCCAGCTCCGGCTCCCGTCGTTGTAAAACCAAAACCCGCGGCGCCGGTCAAGCCTCCAGCAGCGGCTCCTGTTCCGGCTCCCGCACCGGTTCCTGCGCCGATCCGGCTTTCAAACCTTGATCTGGAACTCATCGGACGTATATTAAATATGTCCGAAAAGGAGAAGGTGAACCTGCTGGTGTCCTTGATTAAATAACTGGATCGGGACACTCGCTTCTAATGAACTTGACCAATCCGCTTGAAGCCGTCGTCGAGCAGGCCCCCGACACAACCGCTATGCGCTACCCCAGCGGAGAGATCAACTACCGCACCTTTCACGAAGCTGTTCGACGATTGGCGCGTGGACTGCAAAAACTGGGTGTAAATCCGGGGGATAAAGTGGCGTTGATGCTGCCCAATATCCCCCATTTCCCCATTGCTTTCCACGCCATTATTCGCCTGGGCGCGGTTGCCGTGCCGGTGAACATCATGCACAAGGGTCGTGAAACCGCTTGGCAGCTTGAAGATTGCGAGGCGCGGGCGTTGATAACCTGGGATGGGGCGCTACCGGAGTTGCTGCGTCCATTGGGCGTCATCAGCTCGCTCAAGCACATTTTGTCGCTGGGTGAAGACCTCCCCTCCAGCGTCATCAGTTTAACGCGTCTGATTGCCGGCTCTCACCCGCTAACCGAGATGCCGGACATCGATGAAGACGACACCGCCGTCATCCAATACACGGCCGGCGTCACCGGCACCCCCAAAGGCGTTGAATTGACGCATGGGAACATCCTTGCCAACGTGAACGCCTGTCGGGAGGTCATGAGGGTCAGCCCTTCGGATTCCTTTCTGTCGGCGCTGCCGTTCTTTCTGCCATTGGGGCAAACTCTGCTGATGCACCTGGCGATAAGTTCCGGCTCAATCCTCGAGCTGCATCCCAAGTTCGACGTCGCCGCGGTGCTGGATTCCATTAAAGCCGGCTCCTCCAGCTTGTTCGTCGGCGTGCCGTCGATGTTCAAGATGCTGCTGGACGCAGTGCCTGAAGAGGAAGAACTTGAAATCAGGCGTCATCTGAGGTTGTGCATCTGCGGCGGCGGCGGCATTCCCGAAGAGGTGCTGAAGGGATTTGAGAGGAAATTCCAGACTTACATTCTGGAAGCCTACACCACCGCGGAAACCTCTCCCGTCATCTCTTTCAACCAATGGCGCACTGGGAGGCGGGTCGGTTCATTGGGTCATCCCCTGCCCGGCGTGGACATGAAGGTAGTGGATGAGAGCGACCGCGAAGTGTCCATTGGGGAGGTGGGCGAGATTGTCGTGGCTGGCACCAACGTGATGAAAGGCTACTTCAACCGCCCCCGCGTCACGGCTGAAGTCATGAAGAACGGTTGGTTTCACACCGGCGACCTTGGGAAAATGGACATCAACGGCTTCTTCTATCTGGTGGACCGATTGAACGACCGCATCATCAAAGGCGGATTCTCAATCTACCCTTCGGAGGTGGAAAGTGTTCTGGACGACCATCCGGACGTGAAAGACGCCGCCGTGGTGCCGGTGCCCGATGAAGTCATGGGACAGGAAGTGAAAGCCTGCGTGGTGCTCAAGGAAAACGCCACGGTCACAACCGAGCAGCTTGCCGCTTATTGTCGGGAGCGAATGGCGCTTTACAAGGTTCCCGCAGTCATCCGATTCTACAAGGACCTGCCCCGCACACCATCGGGAAGAATAGACAAAAAGTCTCTTCGAAATTGACCGCCGTTCAAATGCGGTCATATTAAGGGGGCAGAAAGTACTTGACACCTGCTGTCATTTCCCAGAAAATAGCCCCTTCAAAGCGCGTAGGTC
>CAZCEM010000595.1:0-1851 GCA_964497555.1 uncultured bacterium | reverse complement strand
TGAGGCGTCTTCGACGCATTACCTCTGTTGTAAAAAAGAAAATGCACCCCTTAATAATGCGGTTTTTTCAAATCCAATTCCTACACGTCTCTCAAGTCCACATTGTCTAGATTATCCATATGGACTCTAAGGACATGGTGGACAGTGGGATTAAGGTTCCTTTGTTCTAAACATCCAAATGAATCTTTAAACTCAACGGATCCTCGCCGGTCTCGCCATCTTTCTCAAGCAGCTCTTCATCCGGCGCGGGCAGATCTTGCAGCGAATACAGCCCGAAGTGGCGCAGAAAGTCGTCGGTTGTTTCGTACAGCAGGGCTCGCCCCGGCTTAGCGCTGCGCCCTTGAATCCGGATCAGCCTCCTATCCAGCAGCAATTTTAGCACCCCACTCACGTCCACCCCTCGGATCTCTTCTATCTCCGCCCGTGAAATCGGCTGCCGGTAGGCGATGAGCGACACGGTCTCCAATCCCGCGCGAGAAAGCCGCACCCGTCCGCCGCCCATCACCAGCTTCCTCACCACCGGACCATACTCGGGCAGCGTGGCGAAGCGGTAGCCTCCCGCGCCTTCTATTATCCGAAATGAACGGTCGGTCGCGGCATAGTCTTCGTTTAGTTTTTCGACAATGGCAGGAATAGTTTCCAGAGTCATCGTCGGCGCCAAGTGAGCAATGGCTTTTGCGTCCACCGGTTCCGGCGCCGCGAAGATGATGGCTTCGATCAGACTCGAGGGATTAAAGTATTCGTTCAAAGTATGTTTCTTTTAAGCGGCTTTTACCCCGTACTCAGCGCCAACTGTAGAGAGATGGTGGTTCAGGCGTTTCACCCGAACGCTTCTTAGTGTTCTTCGCGCCCTTGGTGTTGAGTTTTACGCCTGCTTACGCCTCAGCAGCAGCCACAGCGGCCCGAAGGCTTCGCGCTGCACCACCCGCACCACTCCCAACCGGATTAACTCCAGCATCGCCAGAAAGGTCATGATCACCGCCAGACGGCTGAGCAGCGCTTCCGCCAGCCGCTCAAACGCCACCCGCGTACTGCCGCCGAAGAAGGCTCGGATGAACGCCATCTGCCCTTCGATAGAGTAAGGAATGTCCTCGATGACATGGGTGGGTTCCTGGGGCAGCCGGTAGATTAGGTCCCGGAAAGCCAGCGCCAGGTCAAACTTGGAAACGTCCGAGAGCATGTCGGCGGTCAATTCCTCATCCAAGCCGCCCAGATGAACGACGCCGCGGTTGAAGAGATTAACTTGGCGCTCTTCGAGTTCGGCAAGGCGCAAGGCGGTCTCGCGTAGGGCGCGCAGTTCGGCTTCCGAATGCCAGCGCTCGACAGCGTCTATTTCGGCGTCGGACGATTCCGGTTCCGAACCGGGCAGCAGGTTCAGGGCTTTGAATTGAAGCAGGGTGGCGGCTAAAAGGATAAAGTCGCCGGCAGCGTCGAGGTCGGGGATTTCGCGGCGGTCGAGCCAGTCGAGGTAGTCGCGGGCGATGGCGCTCACGGAGATGTAAGCGACGTCCAGTTCCCGCCGTCGCACCAGAAAGACCAGCAGGTCCATCGGGCCGGCGAAATCGGGCGTGGCTACCTCAAAGGTGGGCGCGACCTCGTATGAATCGAAAGGCTCGAAAAAACACCCCGACGGTTGGGAAAGGTGGTTGAAGGTCTTAACATTACAAAGTAAAGACCAACAGGGGAAATTTCAAGTCTGAGGTCAGGTTGAGGCTGCACGCGGAAAAATTGAAGGGAGAAGTTATGTGCTATTAAGATTATCAGTATAAAGGGGAGCAGAAAATACTTGACACCCGCTGTCATTTCCCAGAAAATAGCCCCCTCTTACCGCGTAGGTCGGGCGTCTCGCCC
>CAZCEM010000594.1:0-1858 GCA_964497555.1 uncultured bacterium | reverse complement strand
AAGCGGGAATCCAGCCCCAAATCCCTCTGGATTCCAGCTTTCGCTGGAATGATGCATCTTGGACGCATTTTTTCATTGTTCAAAAGAAAATGCACCCCTTAATAGATAATTTATTTTCAAACCACCATAAAGGCAAACCTGTGGCTCATCACAAATCGACGATCAAGAGAATCCGCACCACTCGGAAGGAGAACCTACTCAACCGTCAATATCGCTCCCGCGTGAGAACGCTGATGAAGCGGGTGACGGAAGTGGAGGACGAGCAGGTCCGCAAGGAAAGTTTGGCGCGCGCCGGCACCTTGCTGGACCGGCTGGCTCGGAAGGGGATCATCCACCGCAACACCGCCGCGCGCCGGAAGTCCCGGCTGGCGAAGTTCGTGAATCAGGCTAACAAACCGACGGATAGTTAAAAAGTTCGAAAGTTTGAAAGTTCGAAAGTTTGAAAGTTTGAAAGTCTGAGAATCAGCAAGCGCTTACACATTCCGACTTTAAGGCTTTTGAACTTTCAAACTTTCAAACTTTTGAACTTCCTATTTTATCTTCACCGTATCCCGCCAATACCGCGCCTTGCCGTAACCGCGAGTGTCGGGGCTGCCGTCAAAACTGCATCCAAAGAAGCCTGAGTCCAGGCTATACAAGGTCTGGTTGGAGTAGATAACCTTGGTGACGTTGACAGCAGTGTAGGCCATTTCGTCGCCATTTCGCAGGGTGTAGAAGAAGTCCGCGTTGGTCTCGAAGTCGCCATAGACAATCCGTCCGGCTTCATAAGTATATTTCGGCCGCCGGTAGTCCCGAATCATGTCCATCCGCAAATCCTGCTTCACGCCCACCGTCACCAGCCCCCGCGCAGACTGGATTTCCACTGCCATGCCGTCGTCCTCGTTCTCCGGCTCGAGATACTTAACCTTTGCCACTAACTCGCCGGGATCTTGATACGCCGAATGGGGGATCAAGACCGTGACGAAGCCGACATGCTGCGCCAGCTCGAAGTGCTGCCCGGTGTATTCGGCGATGACCAGCTCGTCGTGGTAGTTGCGACGCTCCGGCTCGACCGACTCCAACCGGTAGTGATTCTTGGGGAAGCAGATGAGCAGGTTGTTGTCAATCGAGTTGGGATAGACGTGAACCGAGTCGTACTGGGTGTCGTACCAGTGCTCGCCCCGCGTGACGATCTTTCGCGTATGCCACAGATTAGCGGCGGTGAACCACTCCTCCTCGGTGGCTTTCAGCACGTCGAACACCACGAAAATCTTCGGATCTTTCAAGAACACAATCACCCGATCGGATTGATAGCCCCAGTGGTCGTCGATCACGCGGGTGCGGCTGTAGTCGAAGTCATCGAAGGCCAGGAAGTCAATCTTCTGCGTCCGCACCACCCGGTAGGACCCAGCGTTGTGCATGAAGTCCAGGACGGTCTGTCCTTCGATGGTGGGGTGGTCGGTGGGGGAGTAGCGGTATTCGCCTTCCTTCTGCCCCATGAAGATCTTCTCCGGCCGCACGCACAGACGGTTGTGTAAATAGTCCTGCCGGTAGTTGCCAAACGGCCCGCTGGGCATGTAGTCGCGGTAGCCGCCGTCCGTCAGCAGCGCTGAGCCGTTGTACATCAGCAGGGGGATGCTGTTCTCGTCAGCGTGGCCGTGGGTCATCTTCTCCTCTTCGACGCAGATGCCGTCCCGCAGGTAGTCGCGGAACAATTGCCCGTCGTCAGTCTCATCGCGGTAGTTCAGCAGCAGGTAGGTGGAGTTTTCATTCCAGCCGTCCCGCAGGACAACCTTCTTGCCGACGAGGTCGTCCATTACCTCGGCGCTGCCGGAAGTGGGCTGGCGCGGAGGGAGCTTGTCGGTGCCCCAGCGGTAGC
>CAZCEM010000593.1:0-1862 GCA_964497555.1 uncultured bacterium | reverse complement strand
CTCCTTGACAACCTCCCGCCCATTGGACATAACCAGCGAACGGCACACCGGCACGTCCAGCCGGGTCTCATACTGCGCCGTCATCTTGGACACCGAACCGAGGATTGTCAGTCCGGCTAAGGTCTGAACGTCGTCCAGGTCTTGAATGCCGGGAATGAACAGCACACTGCGCCCCATCTCGGTCGCTCGCCCCACCGCTTCGTCAACCGATTGAAGCCCGGCGATCTTACGAATGTACAATACCTTTTTATCAGCTTGATAGGCGTAGTACAACAATGCCGCAATTACTATCAACGCGATGACCAGCAGGTTGATTTTGCGCCAGTCAAACCAGGCAGCGTGGCTGGACACGCCCTTAACAGCGGCGGATTCAAAGGTCACGCCGTTGCCGTAGGCTCGCGCTTTGTAGGAATACTCATCCCCGTCCTTCACGTCGCTGTCAATATACACGCTGTCCTTTGGGTCCAAGGCCGCAATCTGATTCCAAACGTCGCCTTCGCCCTGGCGACGATAGACCACCAATTCCCTCAACAGAGCGGATTCGTTGGAAAACTCCCAGCTAACCTGAATGTGACCGCCTCCGTCGTTGGGCAGGTCTTCAGCTTTAAAGGAGGTAAATTCCCAGTAAGCCGTTGGAGCTGTCAATGCCAGAGAGGAATCCTGAGCTGCTGATTCCGGAATAGAAGCGGTTTCCGCTGCAGCCGGAGGGATTTCCTGCCCGAAGGCAAGGCCTGTCAACAGAAGCAGCAGCAAAACCCTCGAACATCTCAGATAGGCAGGGGGACGTGAGGCGAACATCGAACGCACCTCGAAGTTTGAATTCACTGGTTACAGGATAAAATAAAAAGGTTCAGAAAGGAAATCAATCACTAAATCGACTGCGGGCAAGCAATGAAGGTTTCTTTAAGGATTTTCAGTGGTCAAGTAATCCGTCCGAGTTCTTCCACCAGCATCGCATGAAGCAACGGCACTTGAATCTCATGATGCCCTATGAAGTTGTAGTACTTGCCGCCCGTGAGGGTCGGACGTTTGAGGACGTTCTGCATCGGTCGGTACTGGGCGAGCATATCAAAGTTGGCGGTGATGAATCCATGCGCTGGACACCCCAGATTCCTCGCCACCGACAGAGCCTTCAGGAACACCTCCGGCATTATCACGGCTGAGCCTAAGTTAATCACCACCGCGCCTTCGGTCAACCGCCCCACCTGATGAGCGAAAATCCTGAAGTCGCGCAGGCTGGCGCGTCCGATGGCTTCCCCGTCAGCGGTGGGATGCTGGTGGATGATGTCGGTGCCCAGCGCGACGTGTACGGTCAAGGGAATGCCCAACCGGTAAGCAGTATAAGCTACTGATAAATCGCTTAATACCGGATTTGCGTCGTTCAAGGCTTTGCCCAGCGCCTCGCCGTAGCCGAGTTCACGATGCTCCGGATTGGCGATAGCGTCGTTGATGAAGTCAGCGGTGTCGCGGCTCATGCCGAAGCGGCCGTCCGCCAAACCCTCTGCCACGTCTTCAGAGGTCCGACCGAAAAGCGCGATTTCGGTGTCATGGATGACGCCCGCGCCGTGGGTGGCGAGGGCGGTGATGACGCCGCGTTCCATCCAGTTTATCAGAATGGGGGCCAAGCCGGTCTTGATTACATGCCCGCCGTACATGACGATGACGGTTTTGCCTTCACGGGTGGCTTGAGCCAGTTTCCCGGCGAACTCCCGCAGGTCACGCGCTGCCAGGATGTCCGGCAGCGAGGCGATGAACTCAGCCATGGTCGCGCCGGCTCTCACCGGCTTGGCGAAGGCGCCAAACTCGACCTTCCGCTCGATTTCCGACATGGCGAAGGTTTTTATCTGACTGAGGTCTATGAC
>CAZCEM010000592.1:0-1864 GCA_964497555.1 uncultured bacterium | reverse complement strand
TCGATATTACGGAGCGCAAGCGGCTGGAGGAATCGCTGCAGAAGCGTCTTGTTGCGCTTACCCAACCGCTGAATAGCGCGGAGGGGGTCGCCTTCGAGGACCTCTTCAATCTGGCCGATATTCAACGCCTGCAGGATGAATTTTCCCAAGCGACCGGAACTGCCTCCATCATCACGCGCCCCGATGGCACGCCCATTACGGAGCCATCCAATTTTACCCATCTATGTATAAATATTATCCGTAAAACAGAAAAAGGATGCGCGAACTGCTACAAGTCCGATGCCGCTTTGGGCAGACCGAACCAGGGCGGGTCAACGATTCAACCCTGCCTGAGTGGTGGACTCTGGGATGCCGGATCGGCTATTTCGGTGGGCGGTCGCCATGTAGCTAACTGGTTAATTGGTCAGGTGCGCGACGCAGAGCAGACTGAAGAAAAGATGCGACGCTATGCCCGTGAGATCGGTGCGAATGAAGATGCTGTGGCCAATGCCTTCTTAGCTGTACCCGCCATGTCGCGCGAGCAGTTCTCAAAGATTGCCGGAATGCTCTTCACCCTAGCCAATCAACTCTCCAGCTCTGCCTATCAGAACATCCAGCAGGCACGATTTATCACCGACCGCAAGCAGGCAGAAGATGCCCTGCGTGAAAGCGAAGCCAAACTCTCCGCCCTGTTCGCCTCCATGACCGAAATGGTGGTCATGCACGAGCTGGTCTTCGATGATGCCGGCACACCGGTGAACTACCGCATCACCGACTGCAACGCCGCCTTTTCGCGCATTACCGGTATCAGCCGGGAGGACGCTGTCGGGAAACTGGCCACCGAGGTGTACGGTACGCCCGAAGCGCCTTACCTGAAAGAGTTTTCCGGAGTGGGTATCACCGGCGAGCCGTACCACTACGAGACCTACTTCCCTCCGATGGACAAACACTTCGCCATCTCGGTGGTCTCCCCCGCCAAAAACCGTTTTGCCACCATCACCGCCGACATCAGCGAAGCCAAACGGATACAGGCGGTCATTGACGGAAAGAACAAGGAGCTGGAGCAACTGGTCTATATCGCCTCCCACGACCTGCGCTCGCCGCTGGTCAATGTGGATGGCTTCAGCCGTGAGCTCGATTACTCCATCAAGGATCTTACCGCCCTGCTGGAAGGTGGAGCCGATACCGAGGCACTGGAGAAGGCCCTGCGGACGGAGTTTCCCGGGATGGAGAAGTCCATCGCCCGCATCCGGACCAGCGCCGCGCAGATGGATAAGCTCCTCAAAGGGCTTTTACATTTATCCCGCCTGGGACGAGCCGCTCTGCAGATTGACGACATCGACATGAACGACTGCCTCACCCGGCTTAAAGAGTCCTTTGCCTTTGTCATGCAGGAAAAGGGGGTTGAACTGCGGGTGGATACACTCCCTTCCTGCCGGGGAGATGCCGTGCAGCTTAGCCAGGTATTTTCCAACCTGATCGACAACGCCATCAAGTACCGCGATCCTGATCGGCCGCTGATTATCACGGTGAGCGGTGCGATGGAAGCAGACCGGGCGGTGTACCGGGTGACAGATACCGGCGTCGGCATAGCCGAGAATCATCTGGAGCATGTTTTCGAGCTCTTCCACCGGCTCAATCCGGGGAAAACCGAAGGCGAGGGGCTGGGGCTCACCGTGGCACGGCAGACTGTTTCACGGCTGTTCGGCGAGATACATGTGGAATCGGAAGTCGGCACAGGCAGCGTGTTTATCGTGAGCCTGCCGCCCGCACGAAACAAAAAGAAAGTAACAGAGGTTGAATCATGAAACTAATAAAAGGAGAACCCGTTATGAACCAGGAAGTGATTATTCTGATAGCCGAGGACGACGAAGGACACGCCGAG
>CAZCEM010000591.1:0-1868 GCA_964497555.1 uncultured bacterium | reverse complement strand
TTTTAAATCCAGATAAAATCCTATGGAAATGTGCACAACACTGCTCGCAGCGCTGGTGCTGCTGGGCGCAGGTCCGCAGCCGGACGGTCTGGACAGCCTGCTGAACGTTCAGCTCGAACGCGGCGGCTCAACGGCGGCAGAAATCTTCCAGAGCATCGACAGTCTCGACCAAACCGGTCTATCGGCTGAACAAGCCGCCGACCTGCGCTTTCTGACAGCATATCTGCCACTCAGCGATCTGGCGTCCCTGAGCGCCGGCGATCTGATCGAGAACGTCAGACTGTCGCGCGAAGCCCGGCGCCGCTTCCCCTGGGGAAGTCAGCTCGATGAGCCGCTTTATCGGCATTTCGTGCTGCCGCACCGCATCTCACAAGAGCCCTTCATCCGCGGCTGGCGCGCCCAATTCCTCGAAGACCTGACACCCCGCCTGCGCGGTCTGAGCATGGAGCAAGCCGTGCTGGAGGTCAATCACTGGTGCCACGAGCGCGCCACCTTCGAGCCGTCCTCAGGCCGCGACCAGGATCCTCTGACCACCATCCGCGCGGGTCTGGGACGCTGCGAGGAGGAGATGATACTCGTCATCGCCGCCCTGCGGGCGGTGGGGCTGCCCGCCCGGCAGTGCTACACCCCATACTGGGCGCATTGCGACAACAACCACGCCTGGGTTGAAGTGTGGGTGGACGGGAAATGGCATCACCTCGGCGGCTGCGAGCCGCGCCCCAAGCTGGACGACGCCTGGTTCAGCCGTTCGTCAGGTCGGGCCATGTTGGTGGTCAGCAGCGCTTATGGCGACTATCAGGGCAGCGAGCCGGTTTTACGGCGGTACGGCGCCTCGACGATCCCAACGGGGCGCCGGTGATTGACGCGTTGGTGGTCTTCAACCTGTGGAACTACGGCTGCTTCATGCCCGCGCTGGGATTGCGGACCGATTCGAGCGGGCAGTGCCGGGTGGCTTGCGGGCACGGCTGCTGGATGGTCAGTGCTGGCAAGGACAGCTTGTCGGCGCTGTCATTTAATCCCGCCGATGTCGATGAAGTAATCCTCAAACTTGGCTCAAAGACTTTGCTCACAGACTGGGAGGAGGTGGATTATGTCCCTCCCCCCGAACTGCCGCCCCTGCCGGCGCAACCTTCGACCACCGCGGACAGCCTGTTTAACTTACGCCTTCAAGACGAAAATCACTTCCGCGAGAGACATTTCTGGGGTGGATGGGCGAAGGAAGCGGGTGTGATACTGCCCGAAGACGTATCCTGGGAACCTGCGGCGGAGCGGATCGAAGCTTTGACAGTTGCGTTGACAGCGTCTGATGCGGCTGATTCCGCCGCGGTCATCGACCTTATTCGCGAGGCGCGAGGCAACTGGGGGACAATCTACCGCTTCCTGACTGGTGAATATCCGCTCATCAGCGTCCCGCAAGCTGCGCCGGGCATTGGCCCCCTGTCCAATGATGAGATTCGCGCCCGATGGCTGTTCGTCAAGACCTTGACCAAGAAAGACCGGCGGGATTTCAGCCTGAGCGTTCTCGAAGGCAGTTTTCGCTCGACGGCGCTGGGGTATCCGGTCAACAGCCAGCAAACCCTCGCCTGGCTCGATCAAACGGGCGAGGAGAGCCGGAAGCGTTACTTCGACGCGGTGGTTGCGCCGAGGCTGGATTATGAGCCTTCGGTCAACTGGCGAAGCGAGTTGCAGATGTTCGTCAACCTGCATCCGAATCTGTTCGACTCCCCCGGCGACGTCCTGCTGATGACGTGGCTCAAGGACAGCATCAAAGTCGAGGACAAGCCCGACCGGCTGGGACCGGCGCTGCCGCCGAACTGGACATTGGCGTTGCAGCGGGGCAGTCACAAGGACATTGAACGATTGTATCT
>CAZCEM010000590.1:0-1873 GCA_964497555.1 uncultured bacterium | reverse complement strand
ACTGCCTTCTGAGGCCCAACCTAAGAGGTGAAGTCAAGCGGGACGCACGCGCTACGCTCTGATGTCTCGATTCTGCATTCAGCATTCAGCATTCTGCATTCTGCAGTTCGTCAGCTTCCGTCAGCGCGACGAGGAGGGTCATGATGATTAAACGATTGAAAATACGGGGCTTCATGGGAGTACTCCTTATAAAGCTGGTGTCGGGAGCGGTTTCAAGAATACAGGTCGGGCACAATCGTAAAATAAGGTGGATTTTCAGCAGGAGCAATGTATATTTTAGAAAGTTAGAAAGTTCGAAAGTTGGCAAGTTGGATGCCAGCTTGCGCTGGCATGATGCGCCTGCGGCTCGGTCGGGCTCGAAGGCCCGACCTATGCAGTGATGAGGGCTATTTTCAAAGGAATATCAGTGGAGAAGTGCATTGACCTTCACGGAGATGACAACTAACCTGGCAGGATTGAAGTCAGGTTCACAAAACGAAAAAGCCATGAATATACGGGTTGTTTTCATCTTCCCCGGTCAGGCCTCCCAATACGTGGGCATGGGGCGAGAGTTTTATGCCAACAGCCCGGCAGCCGCGGCGGTTCTGGACCAAGTTGCCGCGCTGGAAGGACTGGCGCGCATCCCTGACCTGTGCTTCAACGGTCCCGCTGAACTGCTGACCCGCACCGACAACGTTCAGCCGGCCATCACCGCCGTATCCATAATGGCGCTGGCGGCTTTGCGCGAAAAGGTCACGGTGACGCCCTGGGCGTGCATCGGGCACAGTCTGGGCGAATACGCGGCTCACTACGCCGCCGGCAGCCTCGACCTGCCGCTGGTGATGAAACTAGTCCAATGGCGTGGATTCTGGATGAACGAAGCCTCCCAGCCCCCCTATCCGTCCGGCTCGATGGTGGCGGTCATGGGTCTTGGAAGGGAAGTTCTGGAGCACATCGTTAAGAATCTGGACAAAAAACGGATTGCGGTGGCAAATCTCAACAGCCCCGGTCAGGTTATCCTGTCCGGCGAGACCACAGTCGTCGAACAAGCCGTCGAAGCCGCCCAAGCCGCCGGCGCCAAGAAGACCGTGATGCTGAACGTCTCCGGCGCCTGGCACAGCCCGTTGATGATCCCCGCGGCGCGGAAGATGGGCGAGTTGCTGGAGCGGGAGCTTACCCTTGAGGAGGTGGTCTTCAACCGAACGAGTCTGGTTATCGCCAATGCCACCGCCAAAGTCGTGGGCGGGACGTTGACGATGCGGGATACGTTGACTCAGCAACTCACCTCGCCAGTGCGGTGGGAGGAGACCATCGCCAAACTGATTTCCTTCTCTGACAAGCCGCTGCTGTTCATAGAGATAGGCCCCGGCAAGGTGCTGAAGGGCATCCTGCGCAGCATCGACAAGAATCTGGAGGTCCTCAACGTCGAAGACACAGCCGGCGCGGCGGCGGCTGCGCTGAGGATCAAGGAGGAGTTGACAGAATAACCGGAGCTGTCGGATTATCTGGGAAACGCCATTCCACAAGTGGTTTTTCCTGGGTAACTCCATGCCGCACGCGGCACAACAAAGGATGAAAATAGCCGCATTAACGCCGGGGGAGGACACCCAGCACAACGTTTGTGGTCGGGTTCGGAGACCCGACCTACGCGGTGTCAAGCCTTCTGGAAGATTCACAGCAGATTAACCAGATTAAACAGATGGTTCAACCGCCCGCCCGCCTTCTGTTCTACAATCTGCTCAATCCGCTTCATCTGCTGTGAATCAACCGATGCGCGGGCAGGGAGTCCCGCGTTGCCGGCGGTCGGATTCGGAGACCCGACCTACGCGACGAAGGACACTATTTTCAAAGGAGTGACAGCCACGCGGTTCTTCGCAGGTCCTTTTTTGATTAT
>CAZCEM010000589.1:0-1877 GCA_964497555.1 uncultured bacterium | reverse complement strand
GGTTGCTGCTATTTTCATCTTCCGTGGTGGGGAAGCCACCATGACAATTCCCGTGAAAGAGGGAATTTAGTTTCTCGTGTGAAACAGCAAGGAGTCCTTTATTTCACCACCACGGCCTTCTTGGCTTCTGTCCTGCCTCCCGCCGTCAAGCTGAGAAGATACACTCCCGCTGGTTGGATATCGGCGTTCCAGTGGACGGTATAGACTCCGGGGACTCGAAGTCCTTCGTCGAGAACGTCCACCAGACGGCCGCTCAGGTCAAAGACGGACAGGTTCACCAGACCGCGAGCAGGCAGGGAATAGCGAATAGTAGCCGTCGAGTTGAAGGGATTGGGGCAGGGCGGCTCCAACCTGAACACGCTCGGCGCTTCGACAGGCGCTTCCGGCGCCGTCTGCGTGCGGGTCAAGTAAGTGAACAGCCGCTGCAGCAGGGCTTCTTGATCCTCGGTGCCGCCCATCCCTTGCAGGGATTCCAGCGGAAAGCCCAGCACCACCGTCTTGTAGTTATCGGTTATCCGTCCCACCGCCGCGCAGCCGCCGTTGTTGTCGTTCGGATCGGTGTATTCCATCAATGATACCGCGCCCTGACGAGGCGTCAGATTCGGGGTTCTCGCAGGTCGAGCGTACCCGCCGGCACCGCCCAGATAGCCCAGATAGCCCTCGAACGCTCCCACGTCATCGGCGCCTTTCACCATCCATGAATTTGTATCTTCCGCGTAAAGGTTGGCGCCCATATAGCCCTCGAACAGCAGGCCGTCCGCCAGCTCCTGGCTCAAGTAGCTGCCGGACATGACCAACATCCCCCCGCCATCGAGGAATCGGATCAAAGCCTGCTGCTCGGCTTCGGAGATGAAGTCCTCCTCCGAGTTCATGGTGTTGTAAAACACCACCCGGTAGGATGACAGCGTATCTGCCGTCAGTTCTCCGGCCTCGCTGCGAACCCAGCGGTCGGCGCAGGGGATGTGATTCTGCCCGAACAGACGGTACAGATGCAGTCCCACCTCCGGCAGATCGCCGGCATCGACCACCAGCGTGGTCGGCTCGTTCTGGTCAAGCGGACGACGGACAGCTTGCAGAACCTCGTGGCTGTCGTTGTCCTGCACCCACGCCGCGACAAACAGGTTGCTCAGGTCACTGCCACACCAGCCGATGTCAACCGACGCTTCGTAGTCAAATCGCTCCCATTGACCTGACAGCAGGCGGAAAGGGCTGCCGTAACCGTCGGGCAGCATGTCCAGGAAGTTGCCATAGAAGTGGTCCTGACCGCTGGGCGCGTCGTAGAAGATGTAGTCTTCGCAGATCCCGGTGTAGAGCGTGACACTGGAAAAGTCTTCGTCCGAGAACACCCGAACCTGAACGGTCAGGTCGTCGCCATCGACTTGAGTCTCCAGCTCGAGATGTACCGGTGTTTCAATCTGAGCGCGTTCGATCAGATAATCGCGGATTTCACCGGTGAAGTCCGCCATTGGATTATGGTAGCGGATGCGGTGACCGTCGAAGAAGAACGACGGCACGCCCATGAACTGGTCGTAGCCATAGGACGCCACTCTCAGGATGATGTCGTCGTCCTGGGGAAAGTGCCGCCAGTAGGTTTCCAGGTACCAAGGATCATGGATGGAGGGCCACCAGGTGTGATAGGTGATTTGGATGTAGGACGCCGGGTCGAATTCCCGCGTTACCGCCTCAGCCGGAGGAATCCACACCGGACACAGGGGGCAGCCGGTATTCGTGAAATACTCGGTCAGCATCACGCGGGAGTAGGCGCCGCCGACGCGCGGCAGGAGCAGGCTCAGCGCCAGCGTAACGCCCAGTCCTGCGAAAATGAGGTGTTTAAATGGCGAACCCATCTCAAGCTTCATTCTGTACTCCTTACGTCC
>CAZCEM010000588.1:0-1877 GCA_964497555.1 uncultured bacterium | reverse complement strand
TCCAGCTTTCGCTGGAATGATGCGTCCTCGACGCATTTTTTCAATGTTCAAAAGAAAATGCATCCCTTAATAACTAAGGGAAATTACTCAAATCTCCCCGTCCTGTCAACCTTTTCAGCGCTTGAGCCAGTGCGCAGCAATCTCTTTCGCTTGCGGAAACAACTCCCGCGCCCGCATGACCACCGAGTCGCCCGAAATGCGAACCTGATAGTAGCAGTCGCGGTTGTTCCAAATGAGCTGCGCCATCTCGGCTTTCACCTGATTGGCAAGAAAATCGCGGTCTTTCTGATAGATTTCATCGGTGTAGGTCAGGTCTTTTTCCTTCGCCAAGTCGATGACGCGCCTCAAAGATTCATCAGAGACGTTGTAATCGCTAAGGAAGCGCTTGAAGCTCAAGGTTGAATCCAACTTCTCCTCATGGATGAGTTGCTCAGCAAGGCTGAAGAGTATCTGAGCGCTGAGCAGGCGCGCGGTGCCGACGGTGTAGGTGCCAGGTTCGACGTCCACGTCGGGGGTGATGCCGGATGAGGCATAAACCGTCCGTCCGCCCAGCGTCTGGTAGGCTTCACGGTCTTCCGGCGCCTTGACGGAATCGGGATCCCGGTAGCGCACTGCGTAGTACTCGCCACGGCCCTTGTCGTAAGGCCTCTGAACCAGCCGTCCCGAGGGCGTGTACCAGTGAGCGGTCGAGAGCCGGATGACCGCGCCGCCTTGAAGAGGATACACCCGCTGCACCAAGCCCTTGCCGAAACTCTTTGAGCCAACGATAAGTCCCCGGTCGAGGTCTTGCACTGCGCCGCTGACAATTTCCGACGCCGACGCGCTGCCGCCGTTGATGAGCATAATTAGGTCGAACATCGCGTGGGTGGCGTCATCGGTGGAATAGTAAGTAGTATCCTCGTCTGCCAGCCGTCCCCGGCGCGAGGTGATGACGTGCCCGCCGGGGATGAACTTGTCCGCCACGCCCAGCGCCTCATTCAACCGTCCGCCCTCGTTGTTGCGCAGGTCGAATATAAGCCGGGTCATCCCTCGGGCTTCGAGGTCGTCCAGCGACCGCTCCAGCTCGGCGGTGGTCGTAGCCATAAACTGATTCAGCAGGATGTAGCCGGTGGAGTCATCGATCATGAAACTGGTGACGATGGAATGGATGGGGATGGTGTCGCGGACGATGGTGAAGTCGATGGGATCTGTGTAGCCTTCCCGCACGATTTTAATCTTGACGGTGGTGCCTTTAGGACCGCGCAGCTTCTTGAACACTTCGTCGTTGGTGATGCCGTAGGCGCTGACGCCGTCGATTTCGATGATGCGGTCGCCGGCGCGAACGCCCAGCCGGTCGGCGGGAGTGCCGTTGATGGGCGACAGCACGGTGATGAGTTCGTTTTGTATTACGAAGGAGATTCCGATGCCACTGAATTCGCCGACGTCGCGCTCGGTTATCTCCTCTTGTTCTTTGGGGGGGATATAGATTGAGTGGGGATCGAGGCGTTTCAACATGCCCTCGATGGCGCCCTCGGTCAGCTTCTCCAGGTCGGGATCTTCGACATAGGCGGTCTGGATGAGTTTCATTATCGCCGCCAGCTTGCGGGCTTCAACGACCAGATTGCCGCCGGCGGAGACCAGTTGGTTCAGCATCAGAGCGCCGACCAGCGCGACAGTTATCAGCAGCGTCCAATGAAACCTGCGGATTCCTCTGGACTTGCGTTCGGATTCAGTCAAATTTCACCTCAAAAGAGTGCGATGCCGCAGCGAATTGCTCCATCATTAAAAATAAGGAAAAATTAACCGATTTCCACAGCTCACAGGCCATTTGAGACCGGTTTTTATTTAAAACGGGCTGTAGGGTGTCAGTTGTAGGATTTAGGCTGATGGCTATAGCC
>CAZCEM010000587.1:0-1880 GCA_964497555.1 uncultured bacterium | reverse complement strand
CCGCTTTCGCGGGAATTGTCATGGTGGCTTCCCCGCCACGGAACATGAAAATAGCCCCCTTTGTATTTCCCCCCTGCAAGCAGGGTGGAAAAGTCGGGCGAGACGCCCGACCTACGCGGTCGAAGGGGCTATTTTCTGGGAAATGACAGCTAATGACCATATGAATTTGCACCCAGTAATAGTAAGTATCATTCAAGCAGACACGTTTAGAGTCCACGTATTGCGAATACTTGGCGGAGCCTGAACTCTAAATCTGAGTCATTGAAGGCAGCTTGATATAGGATCTGCAATAGACGCTCTTAAAAAAAGAAGGCTGAGGTTGAGGCAAATCCACCTAGACGCGCCAAAGAGGCTAGACGTTCTCCACGGCATACTAACAAAATCAACTCACCACCTCCCCTAACAAAAAGTGAGGTTTCCCATGCGTCGCTTTTATCTGTTTTTCTTGGTTTTGTTGCTTGGCAGCGGGGCGTTTCGTCTGATGCAGGGGGAAAACTTCTGCCTCCGATTCAGCGGCAACCAACAATATGCTGTGGCGGTTTCCAATGTCGATATAATACCGGAACGCAACATCAGCATTGAGTTCTGGTTTCGCACTCAAACCGCCACCGGGGGTCTCCTCGTAATCACCCGCGCCGATCCGCAGGTTCAGGACTACGACCGCTCCGTCATGATCGAAAACGGCCGCCTCACACAGTACATCTGGACCCGCAACAGCGGCACGGAAGTCATCACAAGCAACGGCGCAAATTTCCACGACGGCAATTGGCATCACTACGCACTGGTGCTGGGACCGGGCGTGGGCAACCTGATGTACGTGGATGGCGAGCTGCAAGCCCAAGGGCGGTTTGAATTCTCCGAATTCGACTGGGCTGACCGCATAATGATCGGCTACTCCATTCGCGGCGGCGGTGCGGGCGCCTGGTTCAACGGCGATATTGATGAATTCCGTTATTGGAATCAAGCGCTGCCCGCCGAGACCATCCGAGCCCGCCGCAGCGTCCCCATGAACGGCGACGAGGAAGGACTGATTGCCTACTACCGCTTCAACGAAGGACAGGGGCAGTTCTCCAGCGACGACTCGCCCAACGACTTCCGAATGCGGCTCGGCAGCGCTGATAATCAAGACAATTATGACCCGCAATGGTTCCAGCCCGGCGCGCCGGTGTATGGAGGTGTTTTAGCGCTGGACATGCCAGCGGTGCGGTTCGGGCCGGTTTCGCAGGGCGCGAGACCAGTTATCGAGGTCAATTTCACCAATACCGCCCAGGAAGAAGACGTGTGGCATGCCATCCAGTTCACGCTGACCGACGCTAATGTTAATCCCCGCTGGCTGCAGATCCAACCCACCGAAGGCGTCATCGCCGCCCGCCAATCCGCTCGGATTGCTTTCACCGCCAATACCGAAGGCGTTGAGGTTGGCGAGTACGAGCGTCTGGTTCATCTCAGGGGCAACGCCGCCAATTTCCAAGACCGCGACATCCCTGTCAGCATGATATTAGTACAGGGTCAAGGCAGCTTGGCGGGAACCGTCTTCGACGCTGCGAACAATCGACCCGTCGCTGACGCCCAGGTGCGCATGGCGGGAGATTTCGATCTGAGCCGCGTAACCGATGAAAATGGCCGGTTCAGCTTCGATCCCTTACCGGCATTCACTTACATTATGGAAATCACCCGTCAGGATTTCCTGCCACTGACGACCGATCCGGTTGAAGTTCGCCCTGGACAGGCCGTCGATATCGATCTGGAACTGCTGCACTCCGAGTGCACCCCCAATCCCCGCCGCATCGACCAAGCCCTGCCGCCCGGCGACAACGCCCAGCTTTCCATCAACATCGCCAACGGCGGCAACGGATCCCTAACCTGGTCGGTTGAACGGG
>CAZCEM010000586.1:0-1881 GCA_964497555.1 uncultured bacterium | reverse complement strand
GCATCCTCGCCATCCACCCCGGCGCCGGCGGCACGGAATCCATGGACTGGGCGCAGATGCTGTTCCGCATGTACCTGCGCTACATGGAGCGGCGTAGATACCGGTTCGATGTCATCGACCTGCAGCCGGGCGACCAGGCCGGACTCAAGAGCGCGTCGATAGAGGTCGAAGGCGAATACGCCTTCGGGCGGCTGAAGGCGGAATCGGGCGTCCATCGCCTGGTGCGGCTGTCGCCCTTCGACGCTTCCAACCGGCGGCATACCAGCTTCGCGTCGGTGTTTGCCTACCCGATTGTCGAGGAGTCCTCCGAGATTGATATCAATCCCGACGACCTGCGCATCGACACCTACCGCTCCTCCGGCGCGGGCGGACAACACGTCAACAAGACCGACTCAGCCGTGCGCATCACCCATCTGCCGACAGGGATAGTGGTGACCTGCCAAACTGAGCGCTCCCAGCACCGCAACCGCGAATCGGCGATGAAGGTTTTAATGGCAAAGCTTTTGATGAAAAAACGGGAGGCGGAAGCGGCTGAGCGGGATAAGGTGGAAGCGACAAAAAGCGAGATAGCCTGGGGCTCGCAAATCCGCAGCTATGTGCTGCATCCCTACCGCATGGTCAAAGACCTGCGCACCGAAATTGAAACCTCCAACACCGACGCGGTGCTGGACGGCGATTTAGATCCGTTCATCGACGCCTATCTCATGATGAGCGCCGCGAAATAAGGGGATATCACCGAGTTCATCAGCCAATCGCTTCAAGCCGTCTTCACTTTCATCCAACGCTCGATCTCATCCACTGCCCGCTCCGCTGCGTGTCCGTCCCAGAGGGGCGGCCGCGAGGCCGCTTTCCAGCGCCCGCCCATTATCTCCTCCAAGCTCGCTGCAATCAACGCGCGGTCCGCGCCCACCAGACGGTTGCTGCCGCTGGTAACTGTTACGGGACGCTCAGTGTTCGAGCGCATGGTGAGGCAGGGTACATTAAGGGTGGTCGATTCCTCCTGAATGCCCCCGGAATCCGTCAGTATTAGTTTTGCGCCGCTCATCAAACCGATGAATGAGATGTATGATATTGGGTCGCATATCATAACCACCGGTGGAACCTTGAGCGCGTAGCCTGCGATGCGAGCCTGGGTGCGGGGATGCGCCGGGAAAAGCACCGGCAGCATCCGTCCGATTTCCGCGAGGGCTTCCAGCGCCCGCCGCAGCGAATCCTCGCCGTCCACGTTGGTCGGCCGGTGCAGCGTTGCCAGCGCGTATCCCTTAAAGGCTAATCCATATTGCGTCCACGGTTCTCCCGCCTTCGCCCTGTCGCTGAATTGCAGCAGGGTATCGACCATGCAGTTGCCCACGAAGCGGATCTTTTCGTCGGGTATTCCCTCCCGCCTTAAGTTTAGATTACCGCTTTCTTCGGTTGTGAACAGCAACTCTGACAAATGGTCGGTGACGATGCGATTTATCTCCTCCGGCATTGAGCGGTCGAAGGAGCGCAGACCAGCTTCAACGTGCGCCACCGGGATGCCCAGCTTCGCCGCCGTTACGGCTGCCGCGAGGGTTGAATTAACATCGCCGCCGACTATGACCATCGAGGGCTGTTTATCCAGGCAGACCTGCTCGAGAGCTGTCATAATCTTGGCGGTCTGACGGGCGTGTGAATCCGAGCCTATGCCCAGTCGCATATCCGGCTCGGGCATCCCTAAGTCGCGGAAAAATGCGCCGGACATGTTGTCGTCGTAATGTTGGCCGGTGTGAACCAGCAAATGGGGCTGCCGGCGCCGCGCAAGCTGCTGTATGAGCGGCGCAATCTTCATGTAGTTCGGTCTAGCACCGACCACGCATAAATACGGCCGGCTCGATTCAGCCGTCATAGAATAAATACTCC
>CAZCEM010000585.1:0-1884 GCA_964497555.1 uncultured bacterium | reverse complement strand
GGACTGAAGTCCGCCCTCAAAGAGAAAGGGGCCGTTTTCTGGGAAATGACAGCAGATGTAACGTAATTTCTACTCCCATTAATAAGAGCCATCTTCAGGCTTTGGACAGTCCATGCTGCGCTGTCAGGCCTTGGCAGCATCGGAATCGCCTGTGAAAACTTCTTCAATAAATTAACTGTTGCAACCGAATAGAATATTAATTATCATACCTTTAAGAGTTGAAAAAGCATCAGACTAAAAAATTGTTTAGGAGATGTCCAGCCGCCTGCTTTCCTGTCATCTCGGTTGTGGTGCATGTTGTTCAACAGGAGTGTTTGAAGATGAAAAAACTCGCGCTGATACTCGTCACCCTGCTCGCTGCGGCGCTGTGGTTAGGCGGATGTACTCAGAAAAGCGAGGAACCCAGCCGGATCATCGAGAACTTGGTCGTTTCACCGGAAGCTCTCGTTGTCGCCAACGCTGTGGATACCGCCTATTTTCAGGTCAAAGCTGACGACCGCTGGTCGGCGGAATCGGACGCCGATTGGTTGACGCCCTACCCCGAACACGGCAGCTTGGACGCAGCCTTAGCGGTATTTGTCACCGCGAACACCGGCTCGGAGCGAACCGGCACGGTTACCATTACCGCGCCAGGCCACTATCCACCCAGTGTAACCGTCCGAGTCCGGCAGCTCACGCTGCCGCCCCTCAAGGTCCATCCCACTCACATATCAGCCGCTTATACTGACCAAAGCGCCTCCTTTCATATAATAGCCACCTACGACTGGCATGTGGAGGAGAACCTCGACTGGATAACGGTCTCCCCCGACAGCGGTGTCGGAAACAGCGAACTGGTCTGCAACTTTGGCGTCAACGAAGGCGACAGCCGACAGGCGGTGATTTCATTGTTCGCCCCAGGGCACTATCCCACTTCTCTGCTGGTCTCAATATCACAAGCCGCCAAACCACCAGAGTTAAAGGTGATACCGGAACACCGGGAAGTGGAGCACGACGTAACCGCGTCCGCTTTCAGCATTTTTGCTAAAGGTCCTTGGTCAATCACAAAAGAGGGTGATTGGTTTGGGGTAATACCCTTGGAAGGCGGCGGCAACGATTACATCAGAGTAATCTTTGACGCCAACACCAGCATTGAGCGGCGAGGCACAATCACAATCTATGCCCCTGAGCACTTGCCGGAACGGGTGACGGTCAGCCTCACTCAAAAGTCCTCCCCCAGTTCGGTGCCGAGCGCGCCGAGCGGTCTCGTGAAACGCTCGATTTTCTGGGACGCCCTTGAGCTGAGCTGGAACGACGTCGGCGCCAACGAACTCGGCTACTCCATAGAATATCTCGAGGAAGGTTTGGGCGCCTGGCAAACCGCCGGTCAAACGCCGGTGGACGTTACAAGCTTCCTCATCGAGAACCTGCGCCCCGAGACCAATTATTCAGCTCGAGTCATTGCCTTCAACGGCTTCGGATTGTCAGCTCCCAGTCCTCTGTTGGCTTTTCGAACCGCTTCCGACATAGTGGAGCTGCCATTTGGCGGGGATCCGGTTCAAGGCGTAATCAGTCCTTCTAACGACCACGACTGGTATCGCTGCGTTTCGGAGAGGGATGGGCACTGCCGGTTTAAGGTGCACTTGATCAATTTGACTGACTCGGAGATGTGGCTGTACGGACCCGACGACCGCACCCGCGAACGCCTGTACGACGACAACTCCGGAGAGGGCAACGCCTCCCAGATCGACGCCTGGCTCCCGGGGGGTGCATATTATCTGTGCATCGGCGCTCACGGGGAAAGCGAAACCGGCACCTACACGAGTTCCTTCACTGCTGGATCCTGATTCTTTTTTTGTTCAAATTTGTGCTGCCGCAAATGAATGCTATCTGCGGCAGTTTTTTATT
>CAZCEM010000584.1:0-1888 GCA_964497555.1 uncultured bacterium | reverse complement strand
TGATAAGAAAGCCGGTGAACAGCGATTCCGGGCGGATGTTGCCGGTGAAAGTGACGGTAGAGCCTCGCCCATCGCCGTCAATCACCACTGAGGAGGGATCGTTAGGATTGCCAATTAGGAACAGGTCGAAGCCGTCAACCACGATATTCTCGACGTATCGACCGGCTGACACCAGAATAGAGTCATTCCGAGCTGCATGGTCGATGGCAGCTTGGATGGTCTCGAAGTCGTCCGGAACGTTCAGAACCGCAGCCGATACCGATACAGCCAAAATTAGCCCCACCGTGAGCAGAGCTGAAAGTATTGTGTCCTTGCCCATCTCATCATCCTCGTTTTTCAGAACTTCAATCCTATTCTGGTAATATATTCAAATATAGGAGAAAACGCAAGCCGGTTTTTCTTTTTCCTCTCCAAAGGGACAGCGCCTACATCGAGCCGAAAATCATCCTGCTGAGCGTCGCCATAGCAATCACCAGCGATACAAAAACCACAGTCTTCTTCCTGCCCAGGACGCTGAGGATGACCAGCATGCTGGGCAGGCTCAGCGCCGGACCCTTGCCCATATCCACCCTAATAAATCTCTGCCGAATAAGCGGCTTGGGGGGAGAAGGCCTCAACAATGTGCTTTTCGGTTCATGACGCGTTTGTCGAATGAAAATGACGGTGTCCGAGCCAAAGGGAGAGGTTGACTAAGCTGATAAGTACAGGAACCTCAACCAGCGGTCCGATCACCGCCGCGAAAGCCGCTCCGGAGTTTATGCCGAAAACAGCGATAGCCACCGCAATCGCCAGTTCAAAGTTGTTGCTGGCAGCCGTGAAAGACAGCGTGGCGCTCTTCGGATAGTTCGCGCCGACCTTCTTCGCCATCCAGAAACTGATCAGAAACATCACTACGAAGTAGATCAGCAGCGGGACCACGATCCGAACTACATCCAGCGGGATCTGCACGATCAGGCTGCCCTTGAGGCTGAACATCACCACGATGGTGAAAAGCAGCGCTATCAGGGTGATCGGGCTGATCCGGGGAATGAAGACGCTGTGATACCAGGCTTTGCCTTTGGCTCTGACCAGAGACAACCGCGTCAGCATACCGGCAAGAAACGGTAGGCCGAGATAGACAAACACACTCTGGGCAATCTGACTGATGCCGACGTTGACCTCGAGGCCCTTAAGACCGAACAGCGGCGGCAGCGCTGTTATGAAGAGCCAGGCATAAACACAATAGAAGAGCACTTGAAAAATGCTGTTAAAAGCTACCAATCCAGCGCAGTACTCGGTGTCGCCTTTGGCAAGGTCGTTCCACACAATAACCATGGCGATGCAGCGAGCCAAGCCGATCATTATCAGCCCCACCATGTACTCCGGTTTATCGGGCAGTAAGATGATTGCCAGAGCGAACATCAGGATCGGGCCGATGATCCAGTTCTGCATCAGCGACAGCCCCAGAATCTTCCAATCGCGGAAGACGTCGCCCAGCTCCTCGTACCGCACCTTGGCGAGCGGCGGGTACATCATCAAAATTAAACCGATGGCTATGGGGATGTTGGTGGCGCCGGACTGGAATCGATTGATGAACGATTCAGTTCCGGGAAGGAAATAACCGGCAGAGACCCCCACCGCCATCGCCAGGAATATCCACAAGGTCAGGAAACGATCCAGAAAGGATAGTTTCTTGATTACGCCTCCATCCATTGAGTTCGCTCCTCTACAGATTTAAGAAAGAAGAATGGGTACATGTCATTAAAGCTGTGCCTGAGCTGTCGCCATCTGATCAAATCGCCCCAAAAATCATCCCCGCCACCGTTGACAGGATTATCACCAACCCTACGAACACCACCGTCTTCTTCATGCCCATGACACTGCGGATGACCAGCATGTTGGGCAGACT
>CAZCEM010000583.1:0-1890 GCA_964497555.1 uncultured bacterium | reverse complement strand
GGAATCACGCCGCCCACCACCACTAAGATGTCCTCTCGGCCGCGGCGCCTTAGCTCCTCGACCAGTTGCGGCAGCAAGGTCTTGTGCCCGGCCGCCAGCGAACTCATGCCCACCACGTGCACGTCGTTCTCAACCGCTGCTTGCGCGGTCTCTTCCGGCGTCTGGAACAAGGGCCCTACGTCCACATCGAAGCCCAGGTCCGCGAAAGCCGTGGCGATCACCTTAGCCCCCCGGTCGTGCCCGTCCTGCCCCATCTTGGCTATCAGAATGCGCGGGCGGCGTCCTTCCACACGCTCGAAATCGTCCGCCATCCGCCGCACCTCGGCGATAGCGTCCGCGCCGTCAAATTCAGCGCTATAAACCCCCGATACCGTCTTGTTCACCGCTTGATGTCTTCCCCATACTTTTTCCAGCGCCAGACTGATCTCGCCCAGCGAAGCCCGCGCCTTCGCCGCTTCCACCGACAGCTCCAGCAAATTCCCCTCGCCGGTCTCGGCGCAGCGGGTCAAAGCCTCCAAAGTCCGCTGAACCGCCGCTTCGTCGCGGTTAGCCCTCAGCTTCTCCAACCGGGCGATCTGCTGCCGCCGCACTTCCTGGTTATCCACTTCAAGGATGTCCAACGGCTCCTCGCGCTCCAACCGATAGCGATTCACGCCGATGATGGTCTCCGCGCCGGAGTCTATATGCGCTTGCCGCCGCGCGGCCGCTTCCTCGATGCGCAGCTTCGGCAGCCCGCTCTCGATGGCTTTCGCCATGCCGCCCATCGCTTCCACTTCCTGAATGTGTCCCCAAGCCTTCCGCGCCAGCGCGTCGGTCAAGGCTTCCACGTAATATGATCCTCCCCAGGGATCGATCACGCTGCAGATACCCGTTTCTTCCTGCAAGTACAATTGGGTGTTGCGGGCTATGCGGGCGCTGAAGTCGGTCGGCAGGGCGATGGCTTCGTCCAGCGCGTTGGTGTGCAGGCTCTGGGTGTGCCCCAGCGCAGCCGCCATGGCTTCGATGCAGGTGCGAGCCACGTTGTTGAACGGATCTTGCTCGGTCAGGCTCCAGCCGGAGGTCTGGCAGTGCGCGCGCAACGCCATCGACTTGGGATCCTGCGGGTCGAACTGCTTGATGAGCTTCGCCCAGATCATCCGCGCGGCGCGCATCTTGGCGATCTCCATGAAGTAATTCATCCCCACGCCCCAGAAGAACGACAGCCTCGGCGCGAAGTCGTCGATTCGCAAACCGGCGGCCAGCCCGGTGCGGGCGTATTCCAGCCCGTCCGCCAGGGTGTACGCCATCTCCAGATCAGCGGTGGCGCCGGCTTCCTGCATGTGGTAGCCGGAGATGGACACGCTGTTGAACTTGGGCATGTTCTTTGCAGTGTAGGCGATGATGTCGCGGATGATGCGCAGGGAGCCTGCGGGAGGATAGATATAGGTATTTCGAACCATATATTCTTTGAGAATGTCGTTCTGGATGGTGCCCGAAAGCTGATCCAGCCGCGCGCCCTGCTCCAGCCCCGCGACGATGTAAAAAGCCATCACCGGCAGCACCGCGCCGTTCATGGTCATGGACACCGACATGCGATCCAGCGGAATGCCTTTGAAGAGAATTTCCATGTCGAGGATCGAATCAATCGCCACCCCGGCCTTGCCGACGTCGCCGACTACGCGGGGATGGTCGGAGTCATAGCCCCGGTGGGTAGCCAGATCAAACGCCACCGACAAGCCCATCTGACCGGCAGCCAGATTGCGGCGGTAGAAGGCGTTGGATTCCTCGGCGGTCGAGAAGCCCGCGTACTGCCGCACCGTCCAGGGGCGCATGACGTACATGGTCGCATACGGTCCCCGCAGGAAGGGCGGTATGCCGGCGGTGAAGCTGAGATGCTCCAGGTCTTTGGTA
>CAZCEM010000582.1:0-1897 GCA_964497555.1 uncultured bacterium | reverse complement strand
TCGAGCTTTGTATAACGAGCGCGGCGAGAAACGCGAAGACGCCATGCCGGGAAATCCCGTCCAGGTGGTCGGTTTCACCGGCATCCCCCAAGCGGGAGACAATCTGGTGGCGCATGTTTCCGAAAAAGATGCCCGCGACCTCAGTCTCAGAAGGCAGCGGCAGCACCGCGAGATATCCGCACATAAAATCCATAGTCTGACGCTGGAGCAAGCCAGCCGTCAGATGCAGGAAGCGGCGCTGAAAGAGTTGCGTCTGCTCATCAAAGGCGACGTGCACGGCTCGGTGGAGGTGCTGTCGGATGCCCTGATGAACCTATCGACGAAGGAAGTCAAGGTGGATATCATCCACAAGGGCGTGGGCGGAATCACCGAATCCGACATATTGCTGGCAGCCGCCTCGCAGGCAATAATCATCGGCTTCCACGTGCATCCGAATCCTCAGGCGCGGGAAGTCGCCCGCCGAGAGGGCGTGGAAATCAGACTGTACCGCATCATCCACGAGGTGGTCGATGAGATCAAAGCCTCCTTAGAAGGTTTGCTGGCGCCCACCCGCGAGGAGCAGGTCATAGGCACGGCCGAAGTGCGCCAGATTTATAAAATAAGCCGGGTCGGCGTAGTGGCGGGCTGTTATGTGTTGGACGGCAAGCTCAGTCGAACCGCCAAGGCTCGCCTGATACGGGATAACATCGAACTCTGGAGCGGTGAACTATCCAGCCTCAAACGGTTTAAGGACGACGCCAAAGAGGTGGTTTCGGGATTCGAATGCGGTCTATCGTTGGACGGTTTTAAGGACGTGCAGGAAGGAGACCGGATCGAAGCCTTCATCGTCGTTGAAAAGAAGCGGAAGTTGGAAGACTCGGAGTGAGGCTGACACTGTTGGTCTATGAGTTCGTAATTCCGGGCTGTCAATCGGTCAAGGACAAGCGCCGGGTGGTCAATAGTCTGAAGGACAGCCTACGAAGCAAGTATAACGTGTCAGTGGCGGAGGTTGACCACCAGGATAAATGGCAGCGCTCGACGGTGGCGGTGGCGCTGGTTTCGGAATCCGCTCAGAACCTCGACAGCGTGCTGAGCGGCATCGACAGCCTGTTTGCCGATAGGCTGGACGCGAACATCATAAAGAACGAGAGATTTGACTATACGCCATTCGAGGCTTGAATCCCGATGGCTGCGCCTGTCCTCGACGCATTTCGGCTTTCGGAGGCCTGGAAGTTGAAAAAACCTTTCCGCCAAAGACGAATTGCGGGCTTGCTGCATCGGGAGTTGGCTTTGGCGCTGAACGACGCCCTGCGCGGCGAGTCGGGACCTCTGGTTACTGTAACCGAAGCGCGCCCTTCAAAGGATCTGTGCTATGTCGATGTGTGGGTCAGCATTCTGGGTGAGCCGGCGGAGCGACAGCAGCATTTGATCCAGCTGCAGCGGGAGGCGGGACGTTTTCGCTACGAGGTGGCGCAGCGGGTGCAGATGCGAAAGATGCCGGAGTTGCGCTTCAAGCTGGATGAAACCCTCGACTACGCGGAGCGAATTGAGAGCTTGCTGAAGGCCTCCAATCTGAGTGAAGCATCGACGTCTGACGAGGAAAATAGTGAAGAATAGCGGCTGGGATGAGATTAAAAATTTTCTAAACGGCGGTGAGGAGATACTGGTCGTTACGCATTTCTCCCCCGACGGCGACGCCGTGGGGAGCTTGCTGGCAATGGGCGGGATCTTGGAACACCTGGGCGCGTCTTATGTGTTGGCGGTGGATGACCCTTGCCCCGCCAAGTATCAGATTATACCCAACTTTAATCAGATAAGAAACCTCAAGACCGATCCTTTGAAGAAGGTCTTTGAGCGGATGATAATACTTGACGCGGGGGCGCTGCCGCGCATTGGCGCCGCTCAGAATAATAAAAAT
>CAZCEM010000581.1:0-1905 GCA_964497555.1 uncultured bacterium | reverse complement strand
GGGGGAGGTGTTATCGGGGGACAATCGGCGGGGTTCGTTGAATTCCGGCTGTAAATTCGGGGAGAAAATCTGGTAGTAAATCTGGGGCAGACCGTCTCGCCCCCGGTTCTCTTCAAATACCATCATGGCTCGTTCTCCGCCGTTCAGCGGGAAGCAGCCGTGGACGACGTTGCTGGAGCAGGACCAGATGTAAGCCCCGCCTTCGGGAAGATGAACCACCGGCCGGGCGAAGGCGCTGTCGGTGAAGACCGCGACGCAAAAGAGCGTCGCCAACGCGAGGGAAGCAATCCTGAAGAAAGGAGATTCTAAAGCCATAAGTCGCCTCGCTAAGGTTGGATTTGCTGAAAAACTCTTCTTTAGATTAAACGCTCTGCTCAAAATTGCCCATCTGCTGTCATTTCCGCGAAAGCGGGAATGACAGCGGTCGGCGTTTTCAGCAGTCATTTCCGAATTATCGGACAGACTCTGAATATTCGCCCTCCCAGAGGTTGAGGTTATTTTCTGGGAAAACACAACGCCACAAGAGGCGCAACAACGGATGAAAGTAGCCTTCGGTAGTGCGGGACTCCGTGACCGCGCATGTCGGGTTCGGAGACCCGACCTACGCGACGAAGGACGCGATTTTCAAAGGAATATTAAACTACTCGCTCTCCGCCCCGCCTTTCCCCATCACCTTAACGATGAACGTGCTTTTTTCTTCGACGGATGATCCATCCTTCAAGGTCATGGAGCACGTGAGGAGGTGCTCCCCCAAGGCAAGGTCGGCGTCTGACAGAAATTTGATGCCGGAGCCGTAATTCTTGCATCTATCCGTGATGTCCACGCGGTCGAGGATGAGTTTCAGAGACTTCACCTTTTCACGGATCTCACCCACGGCGAAACCAGCCAGCACGGGGCGGAAATCGTAAATCTCGGAATTGGGGGATGGCTGAACCACCAACTTTTTCGGCAAAGGCGCGCCCCGCTCCAGCTTGAAGGAACCACGGGTGGAATCCGGTTTTTGTCCTTGGATCCGGTACTCCAGGAGTACCTCGTAAATTCCTGCGTCATAACCGATTGTGGAGAGACTGCCGGAAGCGGATTTGGCGTCGTCGGACAGTTTCAACTTTAACCATTCGCCTCTCTTTTGGTTCTTGACGGAGGAGAAGCAGGCGCGAGCCCCTTCGAGCCGGTGATCCTGACGACATGCCACTTGCACATTGACGCTCTTTTCGTCCTCAACTGGCGTGGCTTGGACATTTAGGGGTACATATACCGGTTTGAACTTCCAGGCGGCGCAATCTGCCAATCCCTGCTGGGTCTTGGCTTCGACTTGAACCTCGTACTCATGGTCATTAGCAGCGCGATTTCCCAGGTTCAATTCGAAGCCTTGGCGATTTACTTCCAATTCGTCAGTGAGGTCTATTCCATCGAGAAGCAGCCGGACGGTGGATGTATCGACATCGCAAGCTGGGTCGAACAAACCTTTGAGAACCACCTCGTCCAGGGGAGTCGAGCCAGTGGGACTCACGTCAGTGATGAAGGCCGGTTGGTAGTCGAAGGACAGGCTGATGTCGGTCAGGGCGAAGGTAGTCTTCTTGCTTAGATCTTCGACCTTCATCGACAGAAACTGACCGGGGGGCAACTCAGCCGGCGCCGGCTGCGAATTCGCTGATTTTTCGCGCTCCTTCACCTGCCAGCCCTGACCGTAAATCCAATACACCCCCGTGGGAGGAGCGCTTAACACGATTTTCTCGGCAGCACCTGGGCTGGTGGATTCCATCTGTTTTTCCTCCAAGCCGTCCAGTCTTCGATTCCCGTTTTTATCGTGAAACAGGAACAAATCCAGGTCGAATCCTGGATCCTCGCTGGTTGTAGTAATGCCAAGAAATCGTTCGTTTCTATTGACCGTGAAGGGACCAAGAA
>CAZCEM010000580.1:0-1908 GCA_964497555.1 uncultured bacterium | reverse complement strand
GAATTAAGAATAAGAATTAAGAATAAGAATTAAAGTGGGATTTGACATGGGAAGGGAATATTAGTATATTTTCTTTAAATGAAAGTAGAAATGCGCTGTTCCAGCGCTTCGTTGTTCGACTCGCACAACGTAAAGAGCTGCTAAACCTATTTACTTGAGGCTGTTACTTTCCTTTTTAATCGGGCTCGATTGGACTAAGAAGTCCTCCCTCAAAGCTGCCAGGAGACCGTAGCGGATTGCAGCTCAGCGCCCCATAATCTAAATCATTTAGGAAGGAATTCGCCATGACTGACGTGATGACCATACAACGACACATACTCGAAACCGAGCGCCGCTATCCGCACGCCACCGGCCGCTTCACGGGACTGCTGCAACACATCGCCCTCGCCGCCAAGGTGGTCGCTGCCAAGGTGCGCCGCGCTGGATTGCAGGACGAGATCCTCGGCGGAACCGGAATCTCAAACATTCAGGGCGAGCACGTCAAGAAGCTCGATGTACTGGCTCATGACACCCTGGCGCAGATGATGATTGAATCCGGCTACCTGGCGGTGATGGCATCCGAGGAGCGCGAAAACGTAATCCTTGTTCCCGACGACCACCGCCGCGGATCTTACGTCGTCAACTTCGACCCGCTGGACGGCTCTTCCAACATCGAAGCCAACGTCTCCATCGGCACCATCTTCTCGATTCTGGCGCGCCGCACGCCTCAGAACGAGTCGCCGGTCAAGGAAGACTGCATGCAGCCGGGCCGCCGCCAGCTCGCAGCCGGGTATATCCTCTACGGTTCCTCGACCATGCTCATCTATACGACCGGCGCGGGGGTGCATGGATTCACCTACGACCCCATGATCGGCTCGTTCATATTATCGCATCCGAGCATTAAGATTCCGGAGCGCGGCAAGATCTACAGCGTCAACATGGGCAACCAGCGTTTCTGGTCGGAAGGCGTGCGCCGATACATCGACGGACTTCACGAGAACAATCCTCAGAGCAGCCGCCCCTATTCGCTGCGATACATCGGCTCGCTGGTATCGGACTTCCACCGCAACCTCCTCTACGGCGGCATCTTCCTCTACCCCGCTGACAACAAAAAGAATCCCAGCGTGTTCAAGCCCAAGCTGAGACTGCTGTACGAAGCCAATCCCTTGGCGTACATAGTGGAGCAGGCGGGCGGATTAGCCACTGACGGGCGAACCAACATCCTGGATATCGAACCCACCGAGCTGCATCAGCGGGTGCCGCTGTTCATCGGTTCCAAGAGCGACGTGGAAGAACTAATGGAATCCATTCGCCATTACGATTTTTAGAAAACGCAGGCTCGGCCGCCCGCGCGGCTGACCTGCCTCGCGAGAGTGGCGGAATGGCAGACGCGCCGGATTTAGGATCCGGTCGGGAGACCGATGGGGGTTCAAGTCCCCCCTCTCGCACGGATGCGTTGGGAATGTGTCTCCGGAATCATAAAAGATGCCGCGCGGAGCAGCGCGGTTTCTTTTTAAAGTTAAGCCCTGCACCGGCCAGGGGCAGTTGACAGGCCGATACTCTGTCGTGCTGATAAATCCAGTTATTCGAATACTGAATGAATTGGCTGTCCAATATTATAATAGCATTGTGTCTGGCGATGGACGCCTTCTCAGTGGCAATTGCCGGCGGCAGCGCTATTAAGGAGCGAATGTGGCGCAGCGCTCTGCTGATTGCGGCCGCTTTCGGCACGGCGCAGGCGGTCATGCCGCTGGTGGGCTGTTACGCCGGCGACGTTCTCATGCCCATAATCCATTCCGTCAAGAAATGGCTGCCCTTCGGCATTTTCAGTTTGCTCGGCTTGAAGATGTTATGGGAAGGCTGCTTTTCCAAAGAGGCTGCTGTTCCCGTTGACTTGACGACACCGGGGCTGTTGAGCATCGCGGCGTT
>CAZCEM010000579.1:0-1909 GCA_964497555.1 uncultured bacterium | reverse complement strand
CATCGCCAGCCCAGGCGACCTCGGCGGCATTATCCCACCGCAGCCCGCCCGCCTTCCGCCCGGTTAGCAAGAGCTTGACGGGTTCACCGGGCAGGTAGTGATGACAGAGATCTTGTAGGAATGTCAGGGTTGCGCTCATAGCCCGCGGTCAAAGCGCTCAACGCCTCGTCCGGTGCGATCATTGATATTGCGGGCGATTCGGGGATTGACATCCGGCACCTTTATGCCCGCGCACTCAAGGTACTTGCGCTCAGTTGGAAAGCCGCGCGCATTGTGAACAAGGCTGATCTCGTCGGCGAGCTTGGTAGCGCTGACCCGATCCGCCCAAAGGTGCGAAGCAGTGGCTATGGCCTCCCTGGCAGCCCTCTGGTACTCACTGTAGTGTTCGGCGTTCTTCACCAGGAGAAGGTCGAACTGTTCACACAGCTTCTCAAATTTCACCCGATCCAGCGCCACCTCCGCCTCGCGCAACCGGCGGCGTAGGCCCCTCAGCGTCGTCTCGCCCCGCTCTTGCACCATCTTTAGCCTGCCGACCTCGTCCGCCGTCGCGTCGGCTTCGGCCTGTTTCTCATCCCCAAACTCGCCGGTGCAAAGCCCAGCCCTCAAAAGTTCCAAGTGAGCGGTGGCGGTGGCCAGTTCAGCCTCGATTTTCTTGCTTTCCTCGGTAGCGACGGCTAGCTGCGCGTTCAACAAAGTAATCAACGCTGCTTCCGGGCTGCCCTGGAGGGCGACTGTGACCTCGGACGGAATCTCACGCGCCGGGAGCCTGCCGTTGACGCGGATGGCCTTCTCCGGCTTCTCCGCCAGGAGCTCGAGTGTCCCCGGAAAGGTGGCCAATATATATTCCGCGACGGAGTCGTCCAAGGCGTACACCTTTCCCGGCACCAGGGGTTGTTCTTTCGTTGCAAACCCCGTATACCTCTGCAGACATCTCACATACATCTTAGTTACCTCCCTTAGTTTTTTTCAGGCCCGAAGGGCCCGTAATGGACATCGCTTAATTGAACATGTTTTGTTTCTGACCACGAGGTGATCACCCCGCCATTCCCACTTGAGGTAGCGACATGGCCCGCCGTCGGCTGCTGTAAAGCACCGTTCGTCAATCCGCCGACGTCGGCGCTGCTCAATTGTTCGTTGTTACACGTGGACAAAATTGGCATTGCGAAAGCTCGTAGCCATGTTCGCGGAGGCACGGCCCGAACGTTTCACGATTGCAGCGTTTGGCTTTTTGCGCAAGTTGCTCATCGTGTGCACTCTCGGGATTAAGAATCTCCCAACCTTGTTCCAGCGCTTTTCTTGCCCAGCCGGCCGGATTTGTTTTGTCTTGCGCGGCACGGCAAACAGTGATCACATTGAGCGGATCGCAGCGTGCGCTCAACTTGCGAGCCACGTTCTCAGACATGCCAATTTTTCGCAGATGACTAAGAGCAGCATTCGCGCCCGCTGGCAACAGCCTCTCTCCGTCTTGAGAGAAAGAAGCAACAACATCATTAGCGCAACCGGGCGCGTATTGTTGTGTTTCTTTAGTCTCGTTCTGTAAGTCTTGTTCTGTTATCGCACCGACAACGCCACCGTTGTCGGTGCGATAACGGTGCGTTGTCGGTGTGACAACGGTGTGCTCTAATAAGGTGTAAATGGTAACCTGGCCCGGCTTCAGCTCTCGTTTTATGAGGCCGGCGGTTTCAAGTCTTTTCAGGGCGGCGCAGACCTGGCGGGTTCCCATCCCCAATGTTTTGGCGATGCTGTCAATGCTCGGCCACGCTTTTTGACTTTGATTGTTCGCGTATCGCGCGAGGACGCAAAGAACTGCAATACCCGTTGCCTTGACTTCGTGGCCATATTCGTCCAGGACTTCATTGCGGAGCCAAAACCAGCCAGGGCGCCGTAAGTCCACGATTCTAATTGGGGC
>CAZCEM010000578.1:0-1909 GCA_964497555.1 uncultured bacterium | reverse complement strand
GCAGTACCTGTCGCTCCTGAAGAACCGGGGCATCGCTAGGGGCCGGGTCGAACTGGAAGACCTCTTCAACCCGCCGCTTTCCATCCTCAACGCCGCCGGTCTGGGTGTGGAACTGTTCGGCGAGCGTGGTTTGAGAGAGATCATTGACGACATGAACGCATCGGTCTTCAAGAAAGCGGTGTGATTGATGATCGGAGATTGCCGATTGATGATTGGAGGAGCATGAACCAAGAAGAGCTGAAAAAGCGGACGAAGGCGTTTGCCCTGCGGGTCATTCGAGTTGTTGAATCTTTGCCTCGAACGATGACCGGAAAGGCTATTGGCGGCCAATTGATTCGGTCCGGCACGTCGGTAGGCGCCAACTACCGTGCCGCCTGCCGGGCGCGCTCGAAAGCTGAATTCGCCGCCAAGATAGGAACAGTCGTCGAAGAGGCCGACGAGACCGCGTTCTGGCTGGAACTGCTCATCGCATCTCAGATCCTTCCACCATCCCGGCTGCAGCCGCTTCTCGCTGAAACCAACGAGCTGACTGCGATCTTCGCCGCCGCTCGAAAGACCGTGTCTCGTGCGGCAATCATCAATCGTCAATCATCAATCGGAGATACGCCTTGAATCAGGACTTGCGCAAGAAACTGAATCGAATCACCGATATCCTCTGGGCAGGCGGTGTAACGAACCCAGTCACGTATATCGAGCAGATTTCATATCTGATCTACCTCAAACTGCTCGACGAGGAGGAGGCCAGCCGCGAACTACAGACTCGGCTGCTCGGCAAGAACGGCCACGGCAATTCCAAGTTGCTCTTTTCCAAGCAGGCGGAACGCTACCGCTGGTCAAAATGGCGCTTCAAGAGCGGGACCGACCTCCGGGACTTCGTTCGAGATGAAGTCTTTCCCTACATGGCGTCGCTCGTGAAGGAGGAGTCGCAGATCGCCGAGTATTTCCGGGACGCAGTCCTGGAGATCGTTGACCCGAACGTGCTGAAGCAGGTGGTGGACGAGATTGACGGCATCGGGTTCGCCAAGCTGGGCACGGACGTCAAGGGCGACATCTTCGAATACCTGCTCACCCACCTCGGGCAGTCCGCTCTGAACGGCCAGTTCCGCACCCCGCGCCAGATTCGCACCATGATGGTCGAGATGGTGGACCCCGATCTGGGCGACAGCGTGTTCGATCCGGCTGCGGGAACCGGCGGGTTCCTGATAGACGCCGTCGAACACATCCTCGCCAAATACTCCGGTGAGCCGCAGGAAGTGCCGATCTACGGTGAAGAATGGCTGGAGCGATTTGCGACTGAAGATCGCCGATCGAAGATTGAGGAAGGGACCCCGCTGGCTGCATCTTCTCATTCATCAATCGTCAATCACCAATCTGAAATCCTGGCGCTCGCCAAGCGCGCCTATCCCAACCTTCAGACCTACCGCAAGGGGCCGGGCGAGAAGGTTCCCGACTGGCGGATTCTTGAACGTTCCATCTACGGCGTAGACGTCTCGCGACAGATGATGCGCATCGCCATGATGAACCTGGTGCTCCACGGCATCCGCCACGCCGCCGTGAAGCGCGCCAATACGCTCTCCGACATGGGCGGCCTCACCGAGGACGACTTGGCCCGGAAGTACAAGGTCATCCTGTCCAACCCGCCGTTTGCTGGTGTGCTGCCAAAGGAGTCCATCCGGAAGGACCTGCCCACGAACTCCAAGAAGAGCGAACTCCTGTTCCTCGGCGTGATGATGGAGGCGCTTGCGCCGGGCGGGCGTTGCGCCGTGGTCGTCCCGGAGGGACTGCTTTTTGGGTCCACCTCCGCCCACGTGGAGCTGCGGCGGAAACTCGTCGAGGACTACGATCTACTGGCCATCATCTCACTGCCCGCCGGTGTCTTCAAGCCCTACGCCGGGGTCAAGACCGGCGT
>CAZCEM010000577.1:0-1912 GCA_964497555.1 uncultured bacterium | reverse complement strand
CTTCCAGACGGTTCAGCGGCAAGACCAGCCGCTTGGAAGGCGGCGCTACAGAAGGATAGGAAAATAGGGAAGTTTTACCTGCGGAAACTTTGAAACAATCTGATTTAATCCCGACGACGGACCAAATCACCGTTTTACTGGTTGACGACGAGGATTCCGTCCGCGAAACCACCCAGGCCATGCTTCAGGTGGCTGCCTTCTCAGTGGAGACCGCTGAAGACGGACAAGCCGCCATTAACCGTTATCTGGCGAACGAGCGTTTCAACGTGGTGTTGCTGGATATGTCCATGCCTCGGTTATCGGGGCCGGAAACCATGATGCGGCTTAAGGAAATCGATCCTTCGGTCAAAGTCATCATATCGACGGGCTTTGGACTTGAGGATGAAGCGGTGGTCAAGGTCTTAAAGGACGGCGCGAAAGCTGCCATCCAAAAGCCTTATCGTCTGATGGAAATCGTCTCGACGATAAGAGCAGCCGCAGGCAGCGGCTGAAAACGGCTTCCTGTCCCCCATGCGGGAAGCCGTCTTTTTCATTTAACCTCCAACAAGCAAATCCCCGGCAAGGCCGGGGATTTGTTTTTTCTAATAGTGGTGAAGACCATCCTTACCTCTCCAACCCCATCATATACTCGTGCATCGCCTTCGCCGCCTGCTTGCCGGCGCCCATGGCGAGGATGACGGTCGCCGCGCCGATGACGATGTCACCCCCTGCATAAACGCCCGGAATCGACGTCAAGCCGGTGTCCTTGTCCGCGATGATGTTGCCCCGCTTGTTGACCTTCAACGCCGGCGTCGCTTCCGGCAGCAAGGGATTCGCGCCGTTGCCGATGGCTACGATGACCGTATCCACAATGAACTCGAACTCAGAGCCGGGAATAGGCACCGGACGACGCCGTCCGGATGCATCCGGCTCGCCCAGTTCCATGCGAATGCACGTCATGCTCTGGACTCGCCCCTTATCGTCGCCGTTGATGGCGGTCGGATTGGTCAGCAGATTGAACTGAATGCCCTCCTCCTCGGCATGATGAATCTCCTCAATACGCGCCGGCATCTCGACGCGGCTGCGGCGATAGACCAGATAGACGTTTTCCGCGCCCAACCGCAAGGCGGTGCGCGCTGAATCCATCGCCACGTTCCCGCCGCCGATGACCGCCACGTTGCGGCTGCGGACGATGGGCGTGTCAGTGTTGGGGAAGTCATACGCCCGCATCAAATTGGAGCGTGTAAGATATTCATTGGCGGAATAGACGCCAATCAGATTCTCCCCAGGAATGTTCATGAAGTACGGCAGCCCGGCGCCGGTGCCGATGAAGACCGCGTCGTAGCCCTCCTCCTTCATCAACTCGTCGATGGTCAGATATTTGCCGATGACGGCGTTATAGACGATATCCACACCTAATTTCTTGACGTAATCCACCTCCGCCATGACGATGGCCTTGGGCAGCCGGAATTCAGGAATGCCGTAAATCAGCACCCCGCCGGGCTTGTGCAGGGCTTCGAATATCGTCACCTGGTGTCCTCGCACGGCTAACTCGCCGGCGACCGTCAAGCCCGCGGGGCCGGATCCGACTACCGCTGCCTTCCGGTCGGTGCTGGGCGCGATGGGTGGGACTTGGATATTGCCGGTCTCACGCTCCCAATCCGCCACAAACCGCTCCAACCGGCCTATGGCAACGGATTCGCCCTTTATCGCCAGCACGCAAACCTTCTCACACTGCTCCTCCTGCGGGCACACCCGGCCGCAGATGGCGGGCAGGGCGTTGTCGGCTTTAAGGATGCGCGCCGCCTCGACGAAGTTGCCGTCCCGAATCTCGCGGAGGAAGCCGGGGATGTTTATCCCCACTGGGCAGCCGTCGATACAGACCGGCTTTTTGCAGTGGATGCAGCGCGAGGCTTCCAACTGGGCGATTTCG
>CAZCEM010000576.1:0-1928 GCA_964497555.1 uncultured bacterium | reverse complement strand
CATCGTCGGTTGAGGCTTGGGTGCCGATGTGCAGATCGCGAGGATCTTCGCCGTCCACAGCTGAGTCGATTAAGCCCGGATCGTCTTCATCCCCGCCAACCTGTAAGGCGCTGTTCACAATTAGAGTTTGACCGACACGTCCCAGAGTGACATCGTCGGTGTTTTCTGTGGTGCCGATTGACAAATCGCTCTCGTCACCGTCAATACCGCCTCTGGTTTTGGCATTTGCCAACATTCGAATTGACCCATCAGGGTGAGAAATCACGACCACATCAGTGGTGTTGCCAACACCCAGCCAAAGTTGACCGTCCGAGGCATTGATTCCATTTTCCGGACCGGTGATGTTCAGGCTTCCGTTGAGAGCCATTGCGCCGTCAAAATCGGATTTGCCATCGACTACCAGAGCGCGAGACTCAACATCGAAGCTGGTGTTAATCACTGTCAAAGCGGTTTCATCATCCGCGTTTCGGACAATTTCGGTTCGCCCCTCGACTTTTAAGGCGCGAGCGTCGGCGTTGGTGTTTTCATTGACCACATGGAGCGTCTTACGCGCGAGATTTTGAGCGGTATAAGACTCCATGTGAGTGTCCCCCAGTACTTTGAGAGCTAACTTTTCGGTGTCGTTCATATCATTGGCAAGATACAATCCGACACCGCCACGACCAGTTACTCTTAACGCGATAGCGTCTTCATCAGTGCTGGGGTTATAAACCTTAACTGCGGTAATGGCAGGATTGTCTTCCAATCCCGCCACCATCTCGACTTGCCCTTCGGTGTAAAGGGCTCGAGCGGCTTCGCCGTTGTTGGTGTTGGTGGCTTCAAGCGCATTCTTTTCTGCGCCGCTGCCCTCACCATCCTCAACATCGCGGACCTCAATGACATTGCCACTTTGGGCAACAGTCCTAAGATCAACGACATCAGGCTGTTCTTCCCGAACTACCCATGTTTCTGGCATGGTTTTCTCCTGTTACTTAATCTCTTATCGGGTATGAATAGGGTCCACCGAACAGCCCGATATCTGAACGGCTTCCATCCCTGTCAAGAATATCCGGTTTGCCAGTATCTATCGCAGGAGAGTTTCTTTGTAACCTGTAGCTGTTATCCTCAAAGATTGGATCTTCAAAAATATCATTTGGTTGGGGTTCAGCGCCTGGAGCATAATCCATTGCATTTCTCCAGAACAGATTCCAACCGTAGTCAACCCAGTTATTGTAGCCGTTTTGCTCTCTGTAGCCAACATTGCAATTAATCATTATCGAGTTGTATGCGCAACCATAGACATAATGCAGCCAGATACCGAATTCAACGCTGTCAACGATGCAATTATAAACGTACGTTTCTCCTGATTGAGTCGAAATCCCGTTAATAAACCTATCTCTACCCCAAATTAAACAATTATAAATAGTTAAGGATCCTGTATCTCCAGATATCCCAGTCCATTGACATAACCATATCTGAAATCCTCGTATGGTAACAGCTGGTGCTTGTTGGTAACGTATTCCATGTGCCCAGCCTGTCGCATCAATCATGGTTACTTCCGGTCCTTCCTCGCTCTCAAGCCATATCTGTTTATTCATTAGACGCAGACCTTCGCGATAAGTTCCCGCCCTCACCCTGACCGTATCGCCATCCTTCGAGGCGTTTATAGCACCCTGAATAGTCTCGAACTCATCCGGCACCCAGATTACTCGGGGGCGGTTGTTCCAGACCGTGAACCATAGGACTTCGCTGAGGGCGGCGTTACCGGCTGAATCAACAGCCTTCACTTGTATAATATAAATGCCATCCTTCCCAAAATTTGTGTCCCAGGTCACATCTCCATCAAAATAGTTCCCCATATTTTGCAAATTTTGCCATTTTTGCCCGTTGCGGAAAACGGTCACTGAATCCAGCGGCGAGTCGTCGAGGACCTGAAACCGGAGATGCAC
>CAZCEM010000575.1:0-1938 GCA_964497555.1 uncultured bacterium | reverse complement strand
CAGGTAAAGAGCTGTCAGCGCCGCCCCCAAGAATTCAGCCAATCTGGTGATGGATTTTATCATTTAGACGTCAGTGGGCTGTCTTGACGAAGTTGCGCGACACGTCGGTCACCTGGAACATCAGCTCATCGGCGTTATCGCCGTCATCGGGAAAGGCGGACACCGCCGTCAGGATGTTCAAATGGCGGCCTACGATGAGGTTCATCTGGGCGGCTAACTCGTTTTTCAGTTCGATGACCACCCGCCGGATGAAGGCGGCGGCGCCCGGCTTATCGGTATTGTCGAGTATCACCACCACCTTGTCCATATACCGGCAGGCGACGTCGTCCAGCCCCCGGATGGAGGACTGGACGATGGCTGCCACCTTTTTTATCAGCTCCAGACCTTGGGGAGCGTTCTCCTTCTGGGCGAAGGTGGTGGTGTACAGTATTTTAAACGACACCAGCGTCAGAGTGCTCCGATTCTGGCGGCAATGCCAGATCTGGCGATGCAGGTTCTCCTTGAAGGCTTGCGGAGAGATAAGATGAGGCTCGGCAGCATCCAGCGCTCCCTTGCCGGCGGTCGCCTCAAGTCCCCCGAAGTCATCGGGCAGTTCCTCCGCTAATGGAGAAATGCGCCGCTTGTCGATGAGTTCTTGCAGCGAACCGCTCTGTTTTAGGACTTTGATGAAGGCGCCAATTAAGTCGCCGGGTTCAATTGGCTTGAAGAAGAGGCCGTCGCCGCCCAGAAGGCGCACCGTTTGATGGGTGAATCGCCGGTTGCCGCGGTCAACGATGATAAATTTGGGCAGACGCGGAAAAGGCTCGCTCACCGCTTCGACAACGGCCTGCCAGTTGATAAGAGGATGAATGGCATTTATCAGCAGCAGATCGAAATCCAGATGGTATATCTGCTGCATGAATTCTTCCTGGGAATCGAAAACAGATATCTGGCTCTGAGGATTGAAAATCTCTTCCACCTGTGCGATGGTGTCTTCATCGCGGCCGATGACGGCAATTTGCAACGCCAGATCCGAAATCTCGCTGCACTTGGCTTGCGATTTGGCGGGTGTGAGGGCGGTTTTAGGTTCTTGTTGGTCCAGCGTCAATCCTACGCCGTACTCTATTTTAACCCGAAAGGACATCGGTGGTTTGACCGGCTCGACCATTTTCAGGACGTTGAACTGACGCGCCGTACCGGCGGCGGTGTTAAAGCTGGACAGGGCAAAGGACCCGACGACCGCGTCCTCCAGCAATTGGGTTATCTTCTGAGCGATGGAGCTGTTGGGCTCACCGATGGTCACCATGATGGTGACGTTAAGTTCTTCCAGGGAGTTCAGCAGGGAGTAGATATAATTCACGAGATGGGTGCGCTCCTGATTGGAAAGCAAGGGTATGATGGTGTCGAACACCAGGCGGGTGCAGTGGTAGTGCTGGATGTACTGTTCAATCTCGCCCAGCAGGTTGATGATGTGGCTGTACTGAAAATCGGAGGCGCCGATTTCCTTGGGGTATTCCATCAATATCAGGCGGTTTTCGAGGATGGCGCCTTCCAGCGACAAGCCCATGGTCTCCGCCTTCAAGATTACGTTTTCAATCCGGTCGCTGGATATCATCATGGTATTCTCGCCGTTTTCCAGTCCGTCCATCAAGAACTGCAGCATCATGGTGGTGCGCCCGGACTGCGCTGGTCCGCGCAGGAGATAGACCCGGTTGGAATACAATCCGCCAATGGCGGCGTCCAGGAAATCAAGCCCCGAACTTATCCGTTGAAACAACATCGCTCACTCCACAGAAGGTGTCTTGGCAGCCAGCTTTCGCAAGTTCCAAAAGAACTCACAATAAAGTTAAGACCTCCGCGTTTAACTGCTGGTGAAAACAATGTTTGAAAAAAAATATTTTCGGATTTTTAAAAAATTGTCAGGTATTTTGCATGTTATATATTTACAATATGTTAGAT
>CAZCEM010000574.1:0-1939 GCA_964497555.1 uncultured bacterium | reverse complement strand
ATTGATGGAGTGGAGACGAAAACAGGCAATTGCGCGATTCACTCGCTGCAGATTCAATATGAAAGAATTTAAAGTCGATGTCAAGTCGGGTGAGTGAAAAATCCCTTAAAAAATGAAACGCCCGTCTGACCGAAGCCGGACGGGCGCGTCGCTGGGAGACAGGGATTCGAACCCCAATTCTACGGTCCAGAGCCGCATGTCCTGCCGTTGGACGATCTCCCAAAAGTTAACGGAATTGAAATATAAATTCTCATCCGTTTAAATGCAAACGTTATCTAAGAAAATTTTCATCTGAGAAAATATTCGATTTTTTTATAGTATTCCACCAGCCGCTCTGAGAACCTCCTTAACTCGTCCAGCCGCGGCGTCCCACGAGAACCGCCGCGCCTGTGCCAGCCCCTTTGCAGACAACTCCGAGCGCAGGACTGCATCACCCGCCAGTCGATCCAGTCCCGCCGCGAGCGAATCCACGTCCAACGGATCGACCACCAGCGCCGCCTCGCCCGTTACCTCCGGCAGCGAGGTTTCGCCTGAAGTCAAGACTGGCGTCCCGCAAGCCATGGCTTCCAGGGCCGGCAACCCGAAGCCCTCGTACAACGTCGGAAACGCCAGCCCCACCGCTCCGCGATACGCAGCCTGTAAATCAGCTTCTGACAACATGCCCAGCGTCTCGACGCGCTCCCCCAATCCCTGCCGGTCGAGCCAGCCGCGCAGCCGCTCGTCCGCCGGCGCGCACAGGGCTAACTTCACGCAGCAGCGGCACTCCGCCCGCGCGAAGGCTTGCAGCAGCCGCTTTAGATTCTTATGTGGCTTGCCGCTGCCCACGAACAGCAGATAAGGTTCAGCAGCATTGCGGCGCGGTCCCTCCGGCGCAAAGCCGGCGGATACACCGCAGCCCGCGTTGATGACGCGGTCTTCGCTCACCCCCGTCCATTCGAGGATGCGCCTCCGCGAGTATTCCGACACCGTCAGCACCGCTTCGGCGCGGCGCGCGGCGGGCTTGACGAGCAGCTCGTACCACAGACGTTTGCTGATAGACCGTTCGCCGGGAACGTCGAGGTGAATGAGATCGTGAATGCAGAACACGAACGGCGCAGGCTTTCCCAGCGGGGGATTGAACCCAGGCGAGAAATAGACTGCCGGTTTCAGTCGGCGCAGCGTTGCGTTCAACCACAGGGGATTAAACGGGCTGAGCTTGTCGGGGCCTGGGGGCAGCGGCTGAGCGCCGGGCAGCCGGGCGATGACCTCCGCCGCGAAACGCCCGATGCCGTGCGCCGCTATCCAGCGGTCATCGACGAGGATCATCGGCGATGTGGATTGGCTCAGCATCAAGCCGGTCAGTTTATCTTCACCGCCAACCTTCCCTCGCGCGCCTCCGCCGGAAACGTCCGCATATTTTCTTTAACCACATTGGAGAAGGGCTTGCTGGTGAAGTCATATTTTGTCTTGCCTATGCTGCAACATGGGACGCGTTTCTTGCCGGGCACGGGATCCACGCGTCGCTTGCCCTGCTGGCAGACGTTCTCGAACGCGAAGTAGCGATCCTCGGATCCCCGCGCGATTATCACCCGCCTCGGCATCCCTCGCCCTTCCAGCCGCAAGCCTCCGCCAACCGGCGCCAGTTCCTTGGCACGCGCCAGCTCGACGACAATCTCGTCATTGCTGTAGCTCCCACACTTCGCGTCCAACGCGGTGGCTTTTAAAGCGGACATGCTTGAATCCTCAGATTAGGTGGTTGGTAACAAGATACAAAGGGGGAAAGAGAAAGGCAAGGAATTATGTGCTCAGTGCTCAGTGCTCAGCAGTCAGTTGGCAGGGGTTAACGGGGTGTAGGGGAGAAGCATGTCTTCGGTCGTTCCTTGCTTCGTAGATCGGGCCTACCCACTGTCATTTCCCAGAAATTAGCGCCTGCGACGCGTAGGTCGAGCCTCCGAGCCCG
>CAZCEM010000573.1:0-1940 GCA_964497555.1 uncultured bacterium | reverse complement strand
CGGCGGAAGTGCGCGAGCATGTGCGCCACAACCTGAGCGTCTTTGCCTCCGGCCGGGGCGGCTATGTGTTCAACCAGGTGCACAACATCCAGCAGAATGTGCCCGTGGAAAATGTGGAGACGATGTTCGCGGCGGCGTATGAGTTCGGCGGGGTGGGGTAGATTCAGGCCCGGGGCTGTTTGGGGTGGTCGGCGGATAGCCGCCGGTGGGTAGAATCCACCGTCTGGCAGTAGGAAGCCCGCCCAGCGGGCTTGATATGGGGAGACGGCGGATTCCATCCGCCGACGATCAGCCCGGCGATGGGACGGATTGTCTGTCACAGCATCGGAGCAGGGATAGCATGGTGATGTGTTTGCCATGACAAGGAAGGAAGTGATACGATGGAAGTTGTTTCCCCGCAGATCAAGGCGCAGATCATCCGCGCCCTAGAGGCTCTGCCACCTGAGAGTCTGACGGCGGTGGCCGAGTTCGTTGAGTTTCTGCGTAGCAAAGCTGATCGCCCATTTGGCGACGCCTCTGTGTCGCGGCGCATCGTCAAGGCAGGCGGCTTGTGGCAGGGGTACTCTTTTAGCGAAGAGGATATACGGGCTGCTCGCCGTGAAGCCTGGGCCGGCCTAGGGCGTGATCCTGATGCCTGATTACATCACCGACACTCATGCGTTTATCTGGCATCTGACCAGAGATGCGCGCCTCTCACCGACTGCCAGCGCCGTCTTCAGCGAGGCCGATAATGGCCGCAATACTATCTGGGTGCCCGGTGTTGTGCTGGTCGAGGCCGTGTACCTGGTGGAAAAGGCGCGCTTCCCAGCGACACTCATCGTGAGGATGCTTGAACTGGTTGACCCGCCCAGCCAGAATTACCCAGTTGCGCCGCTGGATGCGGCAGTCATTCGCACCCTGCAAAAGATTGACCGCCAGCTTGTGCCTGACATGCCTGACCGCATCATCGTCGCCACTGCGCAGCATCTTGGCTTGCCATTGCTTTCCAAAGACCTGGCATTCGCCGCCGTGCCCGACTTGTCGCTTGTATGGTAGGCTCACAGGGAGGCCGGTGGATGGAATCCCCCGTCTGGCAGTAGGAAGCCCGCGCAGCGGGCTTGATATGGGGAGACGGCGGATTCCATCCGCCGACGTCCGGGCCGGCGAGAGAGTCGCCGGGGGATGGGAAGCCCGCGCAGCGGGCTTGATATCGGGAGCCGTCGGATTCCATCCGACGGTGGACTTCGCCGGCGGACCCAGCAGCCCAGCCGGCAGAAGGATGCAGAAGAAGCACCAACATGCCCAAACGCACCAGTGCCTACCATTGGCTGATCTACCATTTCATCTGGGGCACAAAGAACGGCGAGCCGCTCATCACCCCGCCAGTTGAGGAGCGCCTGTTCCCCTATATCGGCTACAAGTGCAAGGAGCTTGGCTATACGCTGTATGCCCTCAATGGAACCGAGAACCACATTCACCTCTTGCTCCGCTTGCTGCCGAGCATGTTGGTGGCGGATGCAGCCAAAAACCTCAAAGGGGCCTCTTCACACTACATCAACAAGGAGAGCGGGCTGGAGGCGACGCTTTACTGGCAGGATGGCTACGGCGTGGTCACGCTTCGTCAAGAGGAGATCCCTAAAGTCGTCCGCTACATCCATAATCAGAAAAAGCACCACCAGGAGGGGAAGCTGTCTCACGTCCTGGAGCAACAAGAGGCCTAGCCGGTCTAGGGGTCGCCGGGGGATGGAATCCCCCGGCTGGCGATGGGAAGCCCGCGCAGCGGGCTTGACATGAGGAGGCGTCGGATTCCATCCGGCGGTGGATTCGATTAGGCGAACCCGATCCGACAGCGAAAATGCAGGAGCTTTTATGTCGCGTCGCAAATCGCCCCCGGAAGCGCAGCTAAGCCTATTGGAGCCTCGGGTCCAAACCGCCTCCTGCGTCCCCGCCATCCGCCAGGT
>CAZCEM010000572.1:0-1951 GCA_964497555.1 uncultured bacterium | reverse complement strand
CTCTCACCTCGGTTGACAAGGATGCCGGACCAGGCCGGGTGGTCGTCATTGGGATCGACCGTGAAAACTACCATGCTGTCAGTATTGCCATCGATAGTCAGCCCGCCATCGACGATCAAACCCACCCTCCGGACAATTCGATAATCAAACGTGTCCACCGGCGCTAACGAGAAAATCAACTGTGTGCCAGCTTCGATTGCTAGTGATTCGTCGGCTTCAACCAGAACATCGCTGATGACGCGGTACGGCGAGCGCGCTTGTGTGAGCGCGCCACTCTGTGGTCCATACAGCAGAACCTCATCTGAGACCGACACCCGCACGTCCTGCGTGTCGCGCCGGTCGGTCTCGTTGGAAACCTGGATTGTGAAGATGAAATCTGGCTGATTAGCCGGAGTATGACCGCCCAGGGTCACCAATCCTTCGTTAGCATTGTCCCTGATGACGTCCAGCCACTCCGGAAGGTTCTGGAAGGTGAAACGCATGTTTTCACCTTGATCGACCGCTTGAGCTGTATATTGGAAGTTCCAGTCTTGGCTGGCTTGAGCATGGTTGGGGGAGATTATTGCGGGAGAGGGCGGGATGCGGTGGTCATAAGCGAAAGCTCCCATGTCGCATCGAGAGCCGTCTTCATCCGCGCCTTCGTCCGGATCGCCGACATCAATGCAGGGACTGTCCCAGCGGAGTCGGGTGGAATAGGGATAACCCGCTTCAAAGCAGGGATCGGCTTCAATGGAACCGAGTCCAATATCGACGCCTTCAGCAGGTTCCGACATGTGGTAAAAACAATTGTAGCGACTGCGGGCGTTGCCTTCAGGATCATAAATGCCGTAGGAACTATGCCCACTGCTGCCGACCAGAATGTTGTTGATAATATTGACGCCTTGACTTTCGGTAAGTCTAATAGCGTACAAATCTGAACGAGGATACCAGCAGCGAATGCTGTTGTTCTTTATAATGGCGTTATCACAATTCCGGAAGTACGCAGAACCATAGGAAGGGTTTTGTCTCCGCCCGTCAATCTGATTATAGAGCAAGTTCAAACCGGAGCAGTCTTGACTAAAAAAGTGCCAGCGAATTACATTATGGATAACCTCCGACTGATTGCAGTCCCAGAGGCTTATAGATAGGCATTCCGAGTTGTCTGCGATTCGGCAGTTCTCGAACTGAGAGATACCGAAATCGCTGCCGGTATTGTTTTGACCAACAAAGCTTGATCCCATTTCACAGCGAATGCTAAGATTGTGGTTATCTTGAAACGTTAAGCTCATTGCAAAGTCTATATCGATAAGAACATGGTCCTCTGAGGGCACAAAGTTGCTATCAAAGATAGCAGAAGTGTTAACGTCGAGTACTTCAAAGGACTGCCTGCCGAGAAGATTGCCCTGAAATTCAAAATCTCCAACGAATTCGACATGAAACCTTTTACCGTTCAAATCGTTGTCGGTGAAGAGCATTTCCCTTGCTGTAGAGATATTGTAGCCACTTATCCGGCAATCTGAAAAAGTGATCCGGTTGTAACTGCCGGTGATAAAGGACGAGAAACCATCACAGCAGGCGTATGACATCGACAGAGTTCCCCTAGCGTCTTCTGAGGTGGTGAATCCGATTCGTTCCTCGACGTTGTTTCGGAAAGCCACGGAGTCGCCTTCTTCTCCACGTACAAACAGGCAGCCGTCGATGCGGAAAGGCGCCGCAGATTGAAGAAGTATTTCAACGCCGGACAGGATGGTCAGGGAGTCGCCTTCTGATATCCAGGTTTCGCCTTGGATTAGATAGGGGCTGCCGTCGCGGGTCCACTCCCCCGACACCGGCCCTGCGATCTCGGTCTCGGCCTTCAGCCCCGCCGCGAGGGACAGCAGCATCCCCAGCGCGAGTAGCGCCGCGGTTGTTAGTTTTATCTTCAAGCCTTCATCCCCGGTTTCCTTTCCTTCCTCTGGTTTCCAGCCTGCCA
>CAZCEM010000571.1:0-1952 GCA_964497555.1 uncultured bacterium | reverse complement strand
GTCCAGGTTTTCAATAGCGAAGGGAAAGCGGTTCCAGACCGTGATGGTCAAGGTGCCCTGATAAATCTGCGCCCATTTGAAGACGTCGAAGACCATCATCTTCCGGGTTTCCGTGAAGACGAAAGGCTGAACCACTACGGGATTGGGTGAGGGATGCAGCAGGTCGTTGATCTCATCGACGATGATACGATTAGCTTCCACCGGCGGCTCTTCGACATGGATGCGGTTTATCTCGTTGATGTATCGGCCGGTGTCGGAGGCTGAGTATTTTAATCGGTCTCCGACGAATTGGGTGTCGAGGTCTTCGATGTACTCGAAGCGCATGATGGAGTCATTTTCGTTGACGAACATGCCCCAGCCCCGCTCCTCGAAGCGGTTGCTATCCGTCACCAGCTCCTGCATCAGATACACCCGCTCCGAGAACGGTATGGTGGCTTCCACCGTCCAGACCGGCACGCCCAGGTTGCTGACGTCGAGTTCGCAGCCGACAGTCAAAGCAAGGGTGACCAGGGCGGAAAACAATAAAGCACTTAGTGAATTTCTCATCCAACCTCCATCGCTGTTGAATCCGATGAGCATCTGTCTCTCGAACAGATGAACGCTCTTAAAAAACACCCCTGTTCACCCGCCAGTGGACACAGCCGGTGGAACAGGGGCGTAAAAAGACCGCGGGATGAAAGGATTTTATTGGAAGAGGTGAACCAGATCTTCTCTCTCCCAACTGAAGTCCTGGTCGGACCTGCCATAATGCCCGTAGGCTGCGGTGACGCGATAAATCGGCCGCTGCAAGTCCAGCCGCTGAATGATGCCTGCCGGGGTGAGGTCGATGTTGTCGCGGATGAGGCGGGTGATTTCATGGTCAGGGATGCGGCCGGTGTCGCTGGTGTCTATCATCATGGACACCGGATCCGCCACCCCTATAGCGTATGCTAATTGGAAGGTGACTTTTTTCGCCAAACCGGCCGCCACGATGTTCCTGGCGATATGACGAGCCGCGTAAGACGCCGAGCGGTCAACTTTAGTAGGATCCTTGCCGGAGAAGCAGCCGCCGCCGTGCAGCGCCATCCCGCCGTAGGTATCGACGATGATCTTGCGGCCGGTCAGCCCGGTGTCGGCGTGGGGTCCTCCCTGAACGAAACGTCCGGTGGGATTTATATGGATGACAACCTTGTCGCGGTTGATGAGTTCTCGAGGTATGACTTCGAAAATCACCGCTTCGATTACATCCTGACGGATCCTGCTCTGGGATATGCCGTCGTCATGCTGAGTCGAAACCACCACTGTCTCGACCGAAACCGGCTTGCGTCTTTGATAGCGAACGGAAACTTGGGTTTTGCCATCGGGTCGAAGGTAGGGAAGGATTCCTTCTTTTCGCACCCGCGCCAGGCGACGGGCGAGGTTATGCGCCAGTTGGATTGGCAGGGGCATGTATTCGGGAGTTTCATCGCAGGCGTAGCCGAACATCATTCCCTGGTCGCCCGCGCCCTGACGGTCCACACCTAAGGCGATGTCGCCGGCTTGTTGGTCGATGGAGGTGATTACGGCGCAGGTTTTCGAATCGAAGCCATAATCGGCGTCGTTGTAGCCGATATCGGCGACCACTGCCCTGACAAGGGCGGGAATTTCAACGTAGGTGCTGGTGGTGATCTCCCCTCCCACCAGGACCAGACCGGTTGTCAGGAAGGTCTCACAAGCCACCCGCCCGTCAGCATCGTCGGTTAGTACCGCGTCCAAAATAGCATCGGATATCTGGTCGGCCATCTTATCGGGATGCCCCTCGGTGACCGATTCCGATGTAAAAATGAAATCTTCAGCCATTAATTCCTCATTGTGGATTTTTTAGAATCCTCTGCGCTCTCTGCGGCGGAGGCAAAATTTTCCAGACAATCCAAAATCAAGCGCCACGAATCAAGCGCCCAGTGTTATGCAAAGCCAGCAGCTTAATATTAATG
>CAZCEM010000570.1:0-1954 GCA_964497555.1 uncultured bacterium | reverse complement strand
CATAACTACTGGCTCTGCATAATGGACGTTATGTCCAGCTAAGCATAACGTCCATTGTCATTTTTCCTCAATTTCACGAGAATATTCCCTTGCGTTGGTGTTTTTTCCTTATACATTATCATAATGTTAAGGGGGGCAGAATCTACTGGACATTAGTTGCCATTCCCGCGCAAGCGGGGATCCAGCCCCAAATCCCTCTGGATTCCAGCTTTCGCTGGAATGAGGCGTCTTCGACGCATTGTTTTGATGTTCAAAAAAATGCACCCCTTAATAAAAACTTTTTCAAGAGATGAAAACATGAAGACACCCATCCTCACCGGAGTTGCGCTGGTCATTATGATCGTTGTATTCGTCTGCGGGCTTTGCGGCTGCGCGCCCAAGAAAGACGACGGCTCCATCCCTCTGACCACAAAGTCAAAGAAAGCCAAGCAGTATTACCTGCAGGGAATCGAGCTTGCTGACAAGCTGCAAGCTCAGGATGCCCTTGGATACTTCGAGAAGGCGGTGGCGGAGGATCCTGATTTCGCCCTGGCATGGCTGAATCTGGCATTTGCCCAGCCCACCTTTAAGGACTTTTACGAGAAGACTGCCAAGGCCCTCGCCTTAGTCGATAAGGTCTCCGAAGGCGAAGCGCTGATGATAAAAGCCGCTGACGCCGCCTCCAAAGGCCAAATCGAAGAGGAAACCGCTCTCTACCAACAACTCGCTGCTAAATACCCCTCGGATAAACGCGCCCACAGCCTTCTGGCCAACGTTCTGATGGGGCAGCAGCAATACCTCGAAGCCATCGATGAATACCGGAAGGCGCTCGAAATTGATTCGACATTCTCGCCTTCCTACAACCAGATGGGATACTGCCACCGGTTCTTGGGCCAGTACAACGAGGCGGAAAAGTCTTTCAAGAAGTATATCGAACTTATTCCCAACGACCCCAATCCCTACGATTCCTATGCAGAACTGCTGATGAAGATGGGTCGGTACGAGGAATCCATCCCGCAGTACGAGAAGGCGCTGTCGTTGAATCCGAACTTCGTCAGTTCTTATATCGGGATTGCGACCGACCTCAACTATCTCAACCGGTTCAAAGAGGCTCGCTCGAAGCTGCAGGAACTGTTTGATAAAGCGCGGCATTCGGGCGAGAAACGCTCTGCGCTGTTCAGCATGGCGATATCCTTTGTCCTGGAGGGTAATTACGACGCGGCGGTGGCGAAGATCCGGAACATGTTGGTCCTGTCGGAAGAAAACGCCGACCCGACTGCGGTCTCCCTCGACTTAAACACCCTGGGCGGCATCCTGCTCGAACAGGGCAAGATCGACGAGGCGGCCGAGGCGTTCCAAAAGTCGCTGGAAACATACGAAGCCACCAATATGGACGAAGCTCTGAAGGTCGATACCCGCCGCGAGCATTTGTTCAATATGGCTCGCGTCGCCTCCGCTAAGGGGGATAATGCCGCAGCCCAAGCCCTGTGCGACAGCCTCCAACTTCAGATTGAGCCGCTCAAACAACCGCTGAAGATGTATCAAGTTCACGAATTAGGCGGTCTGGTCGCGCTGGGAGCTAAAGACTATCCGAAGGCTGTCGAAGAATTGAGTCGCGCCAATCAAGAAAATCCATACATCCTATACAAGCTCGCTTTGGCTTATCAAGGTTTGGGCGACAAGGAGAACACCAGGAACTACTGCGCGAAGGTCTTCAATTTCAACGCGCTCAACAGCCTAAACTACGCCTTTGTGAAAGCGAAGGCGCAGCAGATGATGGGTACGCTGGCTTAAGACTCGACTTGCGGTTAAATAACGACGGCTCAGGACATTTGATGGTCTTGAGCCGTTTGTGCTTCTTAAGTTTCGCGCTGTCATTCCAGCGAAAGCTGGAATCCATTTAACTTAAATCTGGATTCCCGCTTTCACGGGAATTGTCATGGTGGCTTCCCCACCACGGAACATGAAAATAGGT